>CAVJSG010000227.1:2478-2931 GCA_963651895.1 Campylobacteraceae bacterium | reverse complement strand
ATTCCGCGCTCGGCAAATTTAAAATCCAAATTTTACAAAAATTTACCCAAAAACGCCTAAAAAATTTAAGTTTTTTGCTATAATCACAAAAAATTTCACAAAAAGGCAAGGCAATGTATGATGATAAAATCATCCACACGCTCACAGACAAGATAAATGAGCTTTTAGAACGCTACAACGAGCTTAAAGAGCAAAACGAGAACCTGCGCACCGAGCTAGTCAAAGAGCGCGCGCAAAACGAGGCGAAAAGCAACGAAATCGAGCGTTTGGAGGGCGAGCTCAAAAGCCGAAACATAGCCAGCGAGGACATCACCAAGAAAATCGAGGCTGTGCTTGGAAAATAAGGACAAAATCAGAGAAGTCATCATCAATGTCAATGCAAAGGACTTCGTCATCCGCTGTGCGGAGGACTTTGCGAGCTTTTTGGAGGGCGACATCGACCTACTTTCCAAG
>CAVJSG010000227.1:0-2468 GCA_963651895.1 Campylobacteraceae bacterium | reverse complement strand
TATGCTATCAAAGGGCAGCAAAAAAATAGAGCTTAAAGAGTTCGTAAATTCCTATATCGCAAAGAGTTACGAGCAGTATAAAACCCGAAAAGAGCTTGTTAAAATCATCAAAACCATTGACGAAGAGCCGCCATTTAAAGTCAGCAAGAGATGAAAGCCGCTTTTAGCTTGCTTGAACTCATTTTGGCAATGTGCATCATCGCTATACTCGCGGCTGTGGCGATGCCCTACCTGCACACACCGCGTCAAGAAGCCACTTTGATAAGACTCAAAGCCGACTTAGCCACTATACAAAGCGGCATAGCGGCTGCTAGAAACGAAAATCTATTGGGAAATTCAGCCTCTGCGTTAAGTGTGCTTGACGAAGCAGCGGTAAATTCAAGCGGCGAGCGATTATTTTACTGCTCAAACGCTCAAATTTCAGCCTGCAACGGCGGCTCGAACTGCTGCACGGCAAGCATTTTAAGCTCTGCCGTAATCTCAAATTCAAAGGGATGGCTGAAAACAGGGGCTCGCAGCTACCGCTTTTATTTAAGCAGCAAAAATTTCGTGGATTTTGAATTTGATGCGGACGAGGGCGTTTTTGAGTGCAAAAACTCTACCCTTTGCAAAGAATTGCTATGAACTACTATGAAATCGCACTTTGCGGCGTTTTTTTGGACGCGCTGACTTATGAGAGCGAGGATGAGCTTGAAATTCACAGCGAAGTGCTGGTAGAGCTTGCTAGAAAGGGCGAGGTGCGAGGTGTGGTGCTAAAAAAGGCTTCAAAGCCAAATTTCGCCACAAAGCCCGTAATTTCAAGCACAGCTCGTTCGCTAAGCCCCAGCCAAGTGCTTTTAGCGCAGTTCATCAGCTCTTATTACACCTGCAAAATAGGCTTTGTTTTGGGTAGCTTTGAGCTCTCAAAACCCTATGACACCGCGCCTGTGAGCATTGAAAATACGCCAAAACTCAGTGAAAAGCAGCGCGAAGCCTTAAATTTCATTAAAAACAACGACAGCAGCTTGCTTTTTGCCGACACGGGCAGTGGCAAAACCGAAATTTACATAGCCTTGATAAAAGAATATCTCGCAAAAAGCGAGCAGTGCTTGCTCTTAATGCCCGAAATCGCTCTGACTCCCCAAATGCAAAGGCGTTTGAGCGCGTATTTTGGCGAGAAATTCATAATGTGGCACTCAAAAATCACTAAGGCAAAAAAGCAAAAAGCCTTGCAAGCCCTAGAAAATGGCGAGATTTTGCTCATCGCCGGTGCTCGCTCCGCGCTTTTTCTGCCCTTTCGCAAACTCGCCCTCATCATAGTGGATGAGGAACACGACAATTCCTACAAGGCGAGCGACAACCCGCGCCTAAACGCTAGGGATTTGGCGCTGTTTTTGGGACAAAAGCTCGGTGCAAAGGTGCTGCTAGGCTCGGCTACACCGAGTCTCACGAGCTTTCATCGCCAAAAAAGCTTTCGCCTTAAAGGTACTTTTTTTGAGAGTAAAAAGGAATTCATCTATGATGAGAGCGAGCTGGGCGTGTCTAGCACGTTGCTGCGCGAGCTTCGGGTGAGTTTGAGGGCGCAAAAACAGGCGATTGTGTTTTTGCCAACGCGCGCAAACTTCCGCCAAATCTTATGTCAAAGCTGTGCGGACACCATCAAATGCCCATTTTGTAGCGTAGCAATGAGCCTTCACAAGGACAAAGCTGCTCTTAAATGCCACTACTGCGGCTTTTTAAGCGAGATTTTTAAAAGCTGCCCAAGTTGCGGCGGGACTATGTTAGAGGCGAAAAAAATCGGCACTAGCGAGCTTTGCGAACGCCTTGAAAACGAGCTTTGCGCTGAATTTCAAAATGTAAAAATCGCCAAATTTGACAGCGACACCACGAGCACGCAAAAGAAGCTAACCGCCATTTTGCAGGACTTTAACGAGCATAAAATCGACATACTCGTGGGAACTTCGATGCTTGCTAAGGGGCACGACTATCATAGTGTCGATTTGAGCGTGATTTTGGGGCTTGATGAATACCTCTTTCGCCCAAATTTCAGGGCTCGCGAGGAAACCCTAGCCCTTGCGATGCAAGTAGCAGGGCGTGCGGGGCGCAAGGGGGCTGCGCGAGTGCTGGTGCAAAGCCGCCAGAGAGACTTTTGGGCGCGTTATCTAAACGACTATGACGCTTTTTTAGAGGGTGAAATCGCTGCTCGCAAGGGGCTATACCCCCCATTTTCTAGGCTTTTGCGACTCATCATCGAGGATAAAAGCCAAAAAAAAGCCGCCGCGCTGTGCCAGCGGCTTGGGCACGAATTTAAGCAGCTTAAAAGCCTTGAAGTCGTGGGGTTTGGGGCGTGCGGCATTGAGTTCATAGCGAACAAATTTCGCTTTTATGTGCTGCTGCGCTGTAAAAATCACGCCCCCCTCATCAAAGCCGCCGCCTACGCCTCGCAGTTTAAGGAAGTCATCGCCGACATCGACCCGATAGAGTTTAGC
>CAVJSG010000226.1:1373-2977 GCA_963651895.1 Campylobacteraceae bacterium | reverse complement strand
AGGCATTTTCGTGGGCGTGGGCTAAACCGATTAGTTTGCCGAGCCCACGAAAATGGCTTTATCGCCGCAAGCGGCAGTCCCGCTAGCCACGACAACCCAAAGCAAATTCAACCCCAAAAGCACCTAAAATTCACACAAATTCACAAACTCCAAGCCTAAATTCAAGCCCTAAAACATAACCCCCAAAATGCCCTGTATCACCACGGCGTTTATTATGTCGATGAAAAACGCCCCGCACAGCGGCACGATGATGAAAGCCATATGCGATGGTCCATAGTGCGAGGTAACGGTTTGCATATTTACCATAGCTGTGGGCGTTGCGCCAAGCCCAAAGCCGCAGTGTCCCGCGGCAAGCACGGCTGCGTCATAGTCGCGTCCGCAGAAACGAAAGGTAACGAAAATAGCGTAAAGCACCATCATCACGGCTTGCGCGCTGAGTATCACTAGCATAGGCAGTGCGAGGGCGACAAGCTCCCATAAATTCAGTGTCATCATCGAAAACGCCAAGAAAAGCGAGAGCGAGACATTGCCAAGCACGCTCACTTCGCGGTCGAAAACCTTGTGGATATTTAGCGCGCCAAGGACATTTCGCAAAATCACGCCGATGAAAAGGCAATACACGAAAGTCGGCAAATTTAGCGCGGCAAAGTGCGCTCGCTCAAAGCCTTTAAGCAGCGTGCCTACGAGTAGGCAGATGGCGATGAGGGCGAGGGACTCGATGAAGGTTACGGGCGTGATGAGGCGCTCTTTTTCGGGCTTTTCAAAGGGGTTTTCCTCGCCAAATTCACGGCTTGGGGTTTTGAGGGCGTGGCGTTTGATGAGAAAGCGTGCCACGGGACCGCCGATGAGTCCGCCCATCACTAGCCCAAAAGTCGCGCAAGCCATCGCCACTTCGGTTGCCGCGCCAAAATGATAAGGCGCGTCCTTAAACACCGCCGCCCACGCCGCGCCCGTGCCGTGTCCGCCTGTCATCGTGATGGAGCCGCCAAGCAAGCCTATGAGCGGCTCCACGCCCATAAGGTGTGCGAGCGACACGCCCACGAGGTTTTGCAAGATGAGCAAAATCGCCACGAAAAACAAGAAAACCCAAAGTATCTTGCCGCCTTTTTTCAGGCTAGCAAAGTCCGCACTCAGCCCCACGGAGGTGAAAAAAGCAAGCATCAGCGGGTCTTTGAGCGAGCTGTCGAATTTAAACTCTACTTGAAAATACTGATAAATGCCCAAAATCCCCACAGCCGCGATGAGTCCGCCGATGACGGGTTCGGGGATGTTGTAATCTCGCAGGAATTTCACGCGGGCGATGATGAAGCGTCCTAAAAGCAGCACGGCTACCATCGCAACGAGGGTGGAGTAGAAGTCGAAATTTAAGGTTTGCATAGGGTTTTTCCTTTTTGTGAATTTTTTTGGTTTGGTTTGGTTTGCTTTGCACAAATTTTGTGAATTTTTGTTTGCAAAAATATTGGTTTTTGTGAAATTTTTTGTTTTGTTTATTGTTTGTGTGAATTTTAGTGAAAAAAATTTAATGGAAGTTTTTTTTGGGTTGAATTTATTTTACGGCTGCCGTTTTGACGGGCTTATTTTGGGTATTTTTGTGAATTTTAGCG
>CAVJSG010000226.1:0-1363 GCA_963651895.1 Campylobacteraceae bacterium | reverse complement strand
CAAAAAAGGCTATCATTTCGAAATGACAAAAATATCCAAAAACCCAGCCCCAAGCGCAAAAAATTCACGCCCCAGCGCGAGTGCAAGCAAGCAACAAAAAATTCAAACCCCCGAAAACCCCGCTTTTTTAAAGGAACAAATCATCACATATTTGGGAAATAAGCGTGCCTTGCTCGGTTTTTTAAAGCAGGGCTTTGACTTTGCGCGAGGCGAGCTTGGCAAGGAAAAGCCCAGCTTTTTGGATATGTTTAGCGGCTCAGGCATCGTCAGCCGCTATGCGAAGGGCTTTGCGGGGCATATCATCGCAAACGATTTGGAGGATTACTCGCGTATTATAAATAACTGCTACCTCGCAAATATCGGTGCGAGCGAGCTTAAAGAGTTGCAAGAAATTCACAAAGCCCTACAAATAGACGATGGCGAGCTTGAAAAAGGCTTCATTAGCGAGCTTTACGCGCCCAAAGATGATAAAAACATCACAAAGTCCGACAGAGTCTTTTTCACGGCTCGCAACGCCGCCTACCTAGACACTATGCGCGCCAAAATCGCACGCGAAGTCCCACCACAGCTGCAACACTACTTCATCGCCCCACTCATCTACGAAGCCAGCGTGCATTCAAACACCAGCGGCGTTTTCAAGGGCTTTTACAAGGACGGAGGCGTGGGCAAATTTGGCGGACGCGGGGCAAACGCCCTGCCGCGAATTTTGGGCGAAATTTGCCTGCAAATGCCTGTGTTTTCGCGCTTTAAGTGTGAATTTGAAGTGGTGCAAAAAGAGGCGAGCGCACTAGCAAAAGAGCTTGAAAGCGTGGATATAGCATACTTTGACCCGCCTTACAATCAGCACCCCTACGGCTCAAACTACTTTATGCTAAATTTAATCGCAAACTACGCCAAGCCACAGGACATCTCGCGCGTCTCAGGCATACCAAAAGCGTGGAACCGCAGTGCTTTTAACAAGGCGCGACTCGCTGAGGACGCGCTTTTTGAACTCGTGCGCGAGATTAAGGCTAAAATCGTCCTGCTGTCCTACAACTGCGAGGGTTTCGTGCGGCGCGAAAATTTTGAGCGGCGGCTGCGGCGGCTTGGCAAATGCTTTGTTTTAGAACAACGCTACAATGCCTTTCGCGGCTCGCGCAACCTATCCAGCCGCGCTTTGCACATAAACGAGCAGCTTTATGTTGTCGTAAAGCATTGAAATTTGGGCATTTGCGGAGTGCGGGTTTTCTTTTAAATGACAAATTTTGGCGTTTTCTGTGAAAATTTATGCTTTGTTTTGAGAGGCTCTTTCAAAAAAGCATTGAATTTTAAGCCAAATTTAAGGCAAAATCAAAGCTACAAATTTCGCTCAACGCCGTTGCCC
>CAVJSG010000225.1:0-2984 GCA_963651895.1 Campylobacteraceae bacterium | reverse complement strand
GCTAATATCGGCGAAGTGGTGGGGCTTTGCGGCTGGGTAAATAGCTACCGAGACCACGGGGGCGTGATTTTCATCGACTTGCGCGACCGCAGTGGGCTTGTGCAGCTCGTTTGCGACCCCAAAGACAGCGTAAAAGCCCACGACACAGCGGAAAAAGTGCGCAACGAATTCGTGCTTATCGCTCGCGGCAAGGTTCGCGCGAGGGGCGAGGGGCTGACAAACCCCAAGCTCAAAACGGGCGAAATCGAAGTCGTAGTGGATGAGCTGCTCATCGAAAATGAAAGTCCCACGCCGCCCTTTGAAATCGGCGATGAGAGCGTGAATGAGGAGCTGCGGCTGAAATATCGCTTTTTGGATTTGCGAAGCCCCAAGCTTTACGAGAATTTCGCACTGCGCTCAAAAGCCTGCATAGCCGCGCGAAACTCGCTCGCAAATATGGGCTTTTTGGAGGTGGAAACACCCATTTTAACCAAAGCCACGCCTGAGGGGGCGAGGGATTATCTAGTGCCTAGCCGCGTGCATCAGGGCGAATTTTACGCTCTGCCGCAGTCTCCGCAGCTTTTTAAACAGCTTTTGATGTGCGCGGGGTTTGATAGGTATTTTCAAATTGCGAAGTGTTTTAGGGACGAGGATTTGCGCGCAGATAGGCAGCCTGAATTTACTCAAATCGATGTAGAGATGAGCTTTTGCGAGCAAAAGGACATTATGAAAGTTGCCGAAACATTTTTGAAAGACATTTTCAAAGCCTGTGGCAAAGAAATTCAAACCCCCTTTCGCGTGATGCAGTATAACGAAGCTATGGAAAAATACGGCTCGGACAAGCCTGACTTGCGTTTTGGGCTTGAATTTGTCGATGTTGCGGACATTTTTGCCCGCTCAAACAACGAAATTTTTGCAAATTTAGCCAAGGACGCCAAGAAAAACCGCGTCAAGGCACTGCGCGTGCCAAAGGGCGATTTACTTTTTTCAAAACGGCAAATGCAAGGCTTTGAGGAATTCGTGCGAAAGTTTGGCGCACAGGGGCTTGCCTTCATCCAAGTCAAAGAGGACGGCTTAAAGGGACCCTTGCTTAAATTTTTTGCCCAAAGCGACATTGACGAGCTTGTGAGAAGGTGCGAGCTGCAAACGGGCGATGTCGTGTTTTTTGGGGCTGGGGCGAAAAAAATCGTGCTTGATTATATGGGGCGATTTCGCGTTTTCTTGGCGAACGAGATGAAAATCATCGATGAAAACGCGCTTGAATTCCTTTGGGTAGTGGATTTTCCTATGTTTGAGGAAAATGATGACGGCACGCACTCTGCTATGCACCATCCTTTCACTATGCCAAAGAATGTGGATGCGCCAAATATCGATGAGATAAGCTCTGTGGCTTATGATGTCGTGCTAAATGGCGTAGAATTAGGCGGCGGAAGCGTTAGAATTCACAAAAAAGACATTCAACAAAAGGTTTTTCGGCTTTTAAAAATTGACGAGGGCGAGCAAAGGGCGAAATTTGGCTTTTTGCTTGACGCTTTAAGCTACGGCGCACCCCCACACGCAGGCATCGCCATAGGGCTAGATAGGCTCATAATGCTAGTGAGTGGGGCTTCAAGCATTAGAGAAGTCATAGCATTTCCTAAAACTCAGCGCGCGCAGTGCTTGATGACGGAGGCACCCGCTGGGGTTAGCGGCGAGCAGTTAAGGGAACTTGGCATAAAATTAAGGGAGAACGCAAAATGACAAGGCTTTTTTTGGTTATAGGCGCGCCCGGAAGTGGCAAAACCACGGATGCGAGCATTATCGCGCGTGATGATGAACGCATAACGCATTATTCTACGGGCGATTTGTTGCGCGAGGAAGTGGCTAGCGGCAGCGATTTGGGGCTTTTAATCGACAGCTTCATCTCAAAGGGCAACCTCGTGCCGCTCAAAGTGGTCGTAGATACCATAGTTTCAGCACTCAAACGCTCGCCCACCGACATAGTCATTATTGATGGCTACCCACGCAGCGTGGAGCAAATGCTAGCCTTTGACGAGGTGCTGCGAGAGGGCGTAAATATCGATTTAAAGGGCGTTTTGGAGGTGCAAGTAAGCGAGCAAACGGCGAAGGACAGGGTGCTTGGGCGTGCGCGCGGGGCTGATGATAACGAGGCGGTTTTTGACAACAGGATGCGCGTTTTTAGCGAGCCTTTGGGCGAAATTCGCCGCTTTTACGCCCAAAAAAAGGTGCTTTTCGCCATTGATGGCGAGCGCAGCATTGATGAAATCGTGGCTGATATGAAAAATTTGATAGAAAAACTACTTTGAAAGGACTAAAAATGGACATTTCCAAGATAAAAGTGGGTTCAATCCCCGATAAAATCAACGCTATCATAGAAATCCCCTATGGTTCGAGCGTAAAATACGAGCTTGACAAGGACAGCGGCGCGGTTTTTGTCGATAGAGTAATGGCTAGCGCGGTTTATTACCCAGCAAACTATGGATTTATCGCAAACACGCTAGCCGATGATGGCGACCCTGTCGATATACTCGTGCTTAACGAGTATCCCATCCAAGCCGGAGCCGTGATACCCTGCCGTTTAGTGGGCGTTCTTGTGATGGAGGATGAAAGCGGGATGGACGAAAAGCTGCTCGCCGTGCCTACAAGTAAGGTGGATGCGAGGTTTGAGGGCATAAAAACCCTCGCCGACCTGCCCCAAGCGACTTTGAGCAAAATCAAAAATTTCTTTGAGACTTACAAAATCTTGGAGAAAGATAAATGGGTGAAGGTGCAGGATTTCAAGGACACAGCCGCCGCAGTGAAAATCCTAGAAAAGGCGATAGAAAATTACAAAAAATAGCCGCTTTTGTGGTTGCTGTTTTTTGAATTTTTTGCGTGAATTTTGCATTTTAGCGTGAATTTTGGTTTGTTTTGGACTAAAATTCACACTTTTGCGTGAATTTTCAGCAATCCGTCATTGCGAGCGAGACGAAGTCGAAGCGTGGCAATCCATAGTTTGAAAGGCT
>CAVJSG010000224.1:0-2991 GCA_963651895.1 Campylobacteraceae bacterium | reverse complement strand
TTTGCCACGCAAGCGAAAAGGATTACATAGCCGCAGCTGCGACTATAAAGGGTTTGCTGAATGATAGCATCGAGCTATACAAGCAGGGTAGGGCTGATGAGGCGAAGCTCGCTAGCGATAGCGTGTATTTTCAGCACTTTGAGAGTATGGAAGGCGACATAAGTATCAATCTAGGGCGCAAAGCCTACAAGATGGAGCGCAAATTTAAGAATTTAAGCCGTATGTATAAGGAAAAGCAGGACATCAGGCGCATCCAAGCCCTAGTGGATGGGCTTATATTTGATTTGGACGAGGTCGCGCCCATTATACAGACGGGCTTTCGGCTGGTCGCGGAAAAGACGGAGGATGGCAAAAGCGAGGCTCAGGTGGATGCTGAGTATGCGCAAAACGCGCAAAAATCGCAAGATGAAGCCGCTGCTATGTTTGCGGCTTTGGGGTTGTCGAGTTCTGCGAGTGGTGAGAGTGCTGCGAGTAGTGAAAATTCAGCGAATTCGGGCGAAAATTTGGAAAATTCCGTGAATTCTAATGTAAATTTGGCGGAGAATTCACAAAATTCAGCCGCCGCGAACGAAAATTCACAAAATTCAGCAAATTTCCCCCAAAATTCAAACGCAAATTCAGCAAGCACCCCCCAAGCCACAGCACAAAATTCACAAGGCACGCCCGCCGCTGACACCCGCACAAACGCCGAAGTCATAGCCGATTTGCAAGCAGCCTACGGCTTGCACCCCAAATTGCAGTATTTGATGGATGACATTTCCTTTAAATTCTCGCTCAGCGCAAGTGAATTCAGGCACGGCAACAAGCAGGGCGCAAAGGACGCGCTAAATTCGGCACTTTTTGATGATTATCGCAACACCCAAGTGGAAGTCGTGGTAAATCGCCACACTAGCAAGGGGCTAAACGGGCGCATTCAGCGGGGAATTCGCGCTATGATTGTGAAAATTGACGATGAAAATTTGACGGAAAAAGAGTTGCGAAATGAACTTGAAGTGGTTGAGGAACTTGTGGCTGACGCCTTTTCGCAAATTCCAAGCGAGCAAATAGAGCAAATTCAAGTGGCGGGCTTTGATGAAAGCGAAAATTTAAGCAAGGATTACGCCAAAGTCGCCGATGACATACAAATCGCGCTCAATAACATTTTAAACGACTATCAGGGCTTTAACCAAGCCGCCATAAACGCGCTGCAAAGTGCTTATTTGGACATTTTCGAGGCTAGCGGTATGGAAAGTCGCGTGGGGGCTGTGGATAGCGGCGTGAAGCTCAAAATCGAGGCGCATTTTTCGCAAGGCGTGGCGCTCATTAAGGCTAGCGCGCCCAAAGAACAGCTCGCGGCTGAATTTGAGAGCCTAAACAAACTCGTGCGCGAAATGGTGGATAAAATCCAAGACTCCACGCCCATTTCCCTTTTCATTTGGGCTTTTGGCATTATTATGAGAGAGGGCTTGGAGGCACTCATCATCGTAGTCGCCATAGTCTCATATCTCATTCAAAGTGGCAACAAAAACCGCTTAAACATAGTGTATTCCTCGCTTTTAACAGGCGTGGTGCTGAGTTTCGTTACGGCGTTTGCGGTGGCTTGGATTTTCAAGCAAAACGCCGGACAAAGCCGCGAACTCATCGAGGGCGTTTGTATGCTTGTGGCTGTGGCGTTACTTTTCTATGTGGGCTTTTGGCTGCTTTCAAACGCACTTAATAAAAAATGGGCAAGTTTCATAAAAGGGCAAACCGTGGATGCGATTTCTAAAAATTCAGCCAAAACCCTTTGGTGGTCGGTGTTTTTAGCCGTTTATCGCGAGGGGGCTGAGACCGTGCTGTTTTATCAAGCCTTGTTAATTGACGCAAAAACTAGCACGGATTATAGTGCCATTTTCACGGGGCTTGGCGTGGGTTCGCTGCTAATTATCATTTTGTATTTCTTGCTAAAAGCGGGCGCGGTGAGAATTCCTGTCAAACAATTTTTTTATATCACATCCTATATCATCTTTTATATGGTTTTCGTTTTCACGGGCAAGGGAGTTGCGGAGTTAATCGAGGGCAAATTTATCACGCCCACGCTGATACCGCTGAAATTTGAGTCCATCACTTGGCTGGGCTTGCACCCCTACTACGAGTCGCTCGTGCCACAGGCTTTGGTTTTAATCTTGCTCATTTTGGGCATTATTATAACACATAAATTCACTAAGAAAGGAGCAAGATAATGTTGAAAAAAGCATTATTGAGCGTAGCAGCAGCAGCTGCATTTGCGGGTAGCGCGTTTTGCGCTGAGTTGATGGGCGGCGAGGTAGCCATAGGCGACCCTGTCGAGAAAAACGGGATGGAGATAGCTGCGGTTTATCTCGCACCCATCGAAATGGAGCCTCGGGGCATTGACTTGGCGGCATCAAAGGCGGACATCCACCTAGAAGCCGACATTCACGCCATCAAGGGCAACAAAAACGGCTTTGGCGAGGGGGATTGGATACCATATCTGCGCATAGCTTACAAGCTAGAAAACCTCAGCACCAAAAAAGTCGTCAAAGAGGGCGTGTTTATGCCTATGGTTGCCCAAGACGGGGCACACTACGGGGCTAACATCGCCGTGGAAAAAGCAGGACACAAGGTGGGCAAATACCGCGTAACCTATGTCATCGCTAACCCCGAAGCAAACGGCTTTGGACGCCACACTGACAAGGCAACAGGCGTGGGCAAGTGGTTTGAGCCATTTAGCGTGAGCTTTGATTTTGACTACAAGGGCACACCGAAGTAATCGCTGCTTTGTTGTTGCTAGCCGATTTATCGGCGAAACAACCTACTAAATTTAGGCGAAAGCCTAAATTTTCGTCATTCTGAGCAAAGTGCGACAGCACGCAGCAAAGAATCCAAAAATTCACGCTTTGAAATAAAGCGTGAATTTTTACTTTGTCATTGCGAGACTTTGTATGGCAAAGTCGAAACAATCCATTATATGCGACAAAGTCGCGTTTTTAAGGCGAAAATTCACACCTTTCC
>CAVJSG010000223.1:0-3023 GCA_963651895.1 Campylobacteraceae bacterium | reverse complement strand
GGAAAAAACTAGAAGAACCAAAAATTCCAAAACAAAGGACAAAAATGGCTACAAATCAAAGTAGGCGCAGCTTCATCGGGGCTGCATTTGGCACGGTGGCTGCTGTGGGCGGGGTTTTGTCGCTCGTGGCGGTTAAGAAAACCTGGGACCCGCTGCCTAGCGTGCGCGCGGCAGGCTTCACCACGGTGGATTTATCGGGGATGAACGAGGGCGAGCTTCGAACGGTGGAGTGGCGCAAAAAGCCCATTTTCATACTCAAAAAGAGTGCGGATATGGCAAAGGATGAAAGGCGCGAAATCGCCATCGAGGGCTCGCCCTTTGTCGTAATGGTAGGGCTTTGCACGCATCTAGGCTGTATCCCCTACTACGCCGCTAGCGAGGGCGTGTTTAAATGCGCTTGCCACGGCGGAGAATTCGACATAAACGGCAAAAACACCTTTGGTCCCCCACCCTCACCGCTTGAAATCCCACCATTTAGGATAGATGGCACTAAGCTAGTGCTTGGCGAAGAGGGACCTGAGTATCAAAAACTAAAAGCGGAGGCGTAAAATGGCACAAATTCAAAAAGCGACAGGCTTCATCGATTGGCTAGATAAGCGTTTGGCAGTCAAAAAACTTTTCAATGTCCTAGCGGGTGAGTATTGGATACCCAAGCAAATCAACTTTTTATGGGCTATGGGCGTCATACTCACGGTGCTTTTTGCTACGCTCTTTGTTACAGGGCTTTTGCTGGTGATGTATTACAAGCCCGACACGGCACTAGCGTTTGATAGCGTAAATAAGACGATTATGCAAGAAGTCGAATACGGCTGGCTATGGCGGCACATCCACGGAGTAGCCGCAAGCGTGATTTTCCTAATCATCTACATACATATGCTAACAGGCATTTATTATGGTTCCTACAAAAAGGGGCGCGAGATGATTTGGCTTAGCGGAATGTTGCTTTTCGTGGTGTTTTCGGCTGAGGCGTTTAGCGGTTATATGCTTCCTTGGGGGCAGATGAGTTATTGGGCGGCACAGGTTATCACAAATTTATTCGGCGGCGTGCCTTTCATCGGCGATGAGCTAGTCATTTGGATACGCGGAGATTACGCTGTGAGCGACCCTACGCTTACGCGCTTTTTTATGCTTCACGTGTGCTTGCTGCCCATCGTCATAATCGCCATCATCGCGCTTCACTTTTACGCCCTGCGAATTCCTCACGTGAATAATGAGATAGCCGAGGAAATCGACTTTGACATAGAGGCGAAAAAGTATAAAGATGGGAACAAAAAGTCAAGCAAGGTAATCCGCTTTTGGCCAGACTTTTTAAGCAAGGACTTTATGTATATCTGTCTTTTTATGGTATTCTTTTTCTACCTCGTGTGCTTTAAATTCAGCTTTGCGATGGACCCCATAAATTTCGACCCCGCAGACGCGCTAAAAACCCCCGCGCACATTTACCCTGAGTGGTATTTCTTGTGGAGTTATGAGGTTTTGCGCGGATTTTTCTTTGACATAGTCGGCTTAAAAGCCTTTGACATAGGGCTTATCGCCTTTGGTATCGCTCAAATCATCTTTTTCTTGCTGCCTTGGCTTGATAGAAGCGATGTAGTAAAGCCCGCACACCACAGGGGCGCGTTTTTTTGGTGGTTTTGGCTGCTTTTAATCGACTTAATCGTCCTTACTATCTTTGGCAAGCTGCCGCCCACAGGAGCGTTCGCGTGGGTGGGCTTTTTCGCCTCGGTAACATTCTTGCTGCTGCTGCTTGTGGTGCTGCCCATCATTACCATTAAAGAGAGAAAAAAGGAGAGCAAATGAGAGAGTTTAAGATATTTTGCGTGGTGGCGGTTTTCACGGCGCTTGTGTATTGGGGCGTGGAGCCTTTCGCCCACTCTGTGATGAGTCCGCACCTAGCCCCTGCTAATTTTGACTTTGAGAAAGAGGACTTAACCTACGCCAAGGGAGTTGTGGAGACTAGGCAAAATGAGCTAAATTTAGCCCAAACCGAGCTTTCAAAGGCGACTGACAAGGCGGCGGCTGAAAGCAAGGTAAAAGCCGCCGAGAATGCCCTAAATTCAGCCAAAGCGAGTTTAGAGGCAAACACGGCTTTGTGGGCTAGGGTGAAGCAAATTGATTTTAAAAGCGGCGATGCGGCTCAGGGCAAGGAATTCTTTGCTGCCGGAGGTGGGATGTGCAGTGGCTGCCACGGCGTTAAGGCGGATGGGCTAGCCGCGCCCATCACGGACTCAGCTGGCGGCGTAACGCCTCCGGATTTAAGCCTAATCGGGGCTTTTTACGATGAGAAATTCCTAGCCGCACTCATTTTAAATCCTGCCTTGGCGATGAAAATCGACCACAAATACCCCGATGGAAGTTTTAGCGTAATGCTGCCTTACAATGCCGATATGAGCGGCGATAGCGAGGAGCTAGTAAGCGCAAACATAGCAAATTTAGTAGCTTATTTCAAAGAAGTCGCCGCAAATCACCAAAAGAGCGTGAATTCTACTTTGACGAGTGAGCTGCAAGCCAAATACGCCAAGCTTGAAGGCATTAGCGAGGCGCAAAAGGCTGAATTCATCGCAAAGGATTTAGCCTTTGAAAACGACAAGCTTGCATTTGTCGAAACCTGCGGGCGTTGCCACGATATGAAATACGACAAATTCACAGCCACGAGCGCGAAAAACGACTTGAAAACCTATCTAGGCTCTGTGCCACCGGATTTGTCAATGTATATTCGCTCGCGCAACACCGAATACCTCAACAACTTCCTAAACAACACCCAAAAAGCACTGCCCGGCACCGCTATGCCGCGCGTGGGGCTTACGGAAAACGCGCAAAAAAGCGTGATTTCGTATATGGAGAAAGTCGGCGACAGCAAAAAAGACGAACGCGAGAGCGTGGGGCTTTGGATAATGGGCTTTTTTGCCTTTTTGAGCATCTTTGCGATTTTGTGGAAACGCAAAATTTGGGGCGAGTTGCACTGAATTTGCATAGCCATTTTGCAAGCGGTTTTTACAAAGCCGCTTGCGATGGCGGCGCGG
>CAVJSG010000222.1:0-3082 GCA_963651895.1 Campylobacteraceae bacterium | reverse complement strand
TTGAAAAAGAGCCAAATTTAAAAGATAACACAATAAATTTTGTTGTTGCTAGGATTTGCGTAGCAAATCCTAGCAATCCATAATTAAAAAAGGTGTGAAATTTGCCATTTTAAGTGTTGATTAAATTTATATCTTTTTTGAAATAGTCCACGATAACAGCCTACAAAGTGTGGATTGCCACAATATCTTTAACAACACTCTCAATGGTAAATTTCCTATATTTTGCTAGATAAATATGTGATTTTTTACAATTAAAACGCGCAAAAAATTTATAAATTACCCTAAGTCAAGTCTGAAATTTGCGACTTTTGCTAAAATTTGGCTGAAATTTTACAAAAAAGGACGCAAAATGCAAGTTATTTCGTGGAAAAATGCCAGCTTTGAGGGCGCCAAGGTCGCTGTGAGCGTGATGAGCCAAAACTCAAACGCCAAGGAAATCCAAATCGCAATACCTAGCGGGGCGCAGATGAAAGAGCATCAAGCACCATTCGATATTAGCGTGCAGGTGCTACGTGGCGAGGTCGAGTTTGAGGCACTTGGAGAGAGTGCGGTGCTAGCAGAGCTTGATATGGTAAGCCTTAACGCAAACGAACCACACTCACTGCGGGCTTTGCGCGACTCTATCGTGCGACTAAGCCTAGCACAAGGGGATTCTATCACAAGGGTGCAAGGTGTTTTGAAACAATAAATTTTATCAAATGCCCAAAAATTAGGGCGAGATTTAAATTTGAGACATTTTAAAAAATGCTGAAAATTGTTTGTGCGCCATTGCAAACACATAAATAGCCCACCACGCTGTCGTTGCGACTTGCAAAAGCATAGCCACTTGCACACATTGCGTGGCATTTTTGTTTAAATTTATGCCTTGAAATGCAATCTTATACACTAATGTGTGGCTATGTGCCATAGTGAGTTGTTGGTCTTTTTGTGAAAAAACAAAAAAAATTAGGCGTTTTACAAAAATATCGCAAAAGGGCAAAATTTCACAAATTCTGCCTCAAAATCCGCTTTTCGCCCACTTTTGCAATTTTTTCGTTTTTATCAAGCCACTCCAAATAAGCGATGGCGTATTTGCGAGAAAGCCCAAAATGCGCTTTCATAGCCTGCACATCAAGGGCTTGGCTTTCAAGCAGTTTTAGGCACTTATTTTCAAGCCCTGCAAGTGCTGATTTTTCGATGAAAAGATTGTGTGCTAGGCGCAGCACAAGCCCATTTTTGGTAAGTTTTTTAAGCATTTTATCCCCCGTGCTGCGCTCGATTTCTAAAAAATCGTAAAGATTATAAGGCGCGGTGGGCTTTATGCCCTCTTTTTTCAGCGCCGCAAAGAGCGCATCGTGGTTTTTGCGCTCTAATTTTTCAAAATTCATACCCTTTTTAAAATAAATGCCGCCCTCAAAGTCAAGCTCCGCAGGCATTTGGCGCAGCACAAACTCGCAAAACGCCTCACTCGCCCAAGCTAAACGAGTGGCGATGAAATTCGCTGAAAGCATTGCGTAGTCGTTCTTTGCGAGCACAAAGCGGATGAATTCTTTTATGTTTTGCACCGCGCTTAAATCATAAACATTACATTCTTTTTCATCCACAAAGGCGTTGTTTAGGGCTTTTGCGACTTGTAAGGCTTGCTCGTGTGTGAGCTTAAATCTTTGATAGGATGAGAGCAGCCCAAAGCCTAGTTTGTGGGTGTTTTTTAAGAATTCAAAAACCTCTAAAAAAGCGTGAATTTTTTGCTCGTTTTTTTTTAAATTCACACTCGAATTTTCGTTTAAATTTTTTGCATTTTTTGAATTTAAATTATTTAAATTTTCCCCCAAATTTGCATTTAAATTCACACTCTCAACGCCCAAATTTTCAGTGTTTTTTAATTTCTCGCTTGCCCTTTCTAAAAGGCTTAAAAATTTGTTTTTTTGCTCTTTTTTTAGCGGCTCGCTCAAAGGATTTAAAATGCGCCCACCGCCCCTTAAACGCGCATTTTCAAGCAAGATAAACCGCTCATTAAAACACAAAAAAAGCGGCTTTTCAAAGCTAAAATGCACATAAAATTTGCCCTCAAATTCACGCAAAATCGCCACCTTTGCCGCCATTTGCCGAGTTCCCACGCAAAAAATCAGCTCGCTTTGATGCTTTAAATTTTCCGCAAACACCACGCCATCAGCCTCCGCAAAGCCTTTTAAAAAGCCTTTTTTGCTCAGCAAATAGCCCTTTTTTAGCTCTTTATAATCGCAGTTTAGACTGAGTGCCACGCGGTTAAACGCCGCCGCACTAGGCGCGTTTGTGTCGTGGATTTGCACATTTTTTACGAGTAAATTTTGCCCGTTATCAAGGCAGAAAATTTTCTCGCCCATCTCCACGAAGCCCTCATTTAGCGAGCCCGTAACCACCGTGCCTATGCCTTTTAGCGAAAAAACCCTATCTATATAATAGCGAAAAACCGCGCTGCTATCAGCTTTTGCGGGGCTTAACGCAAACAAAAAATCCTTTAATTTTTCTATGCTTTTTTCATCCTTTATGCTCGTTTGAAAAACGCCTAAAAAATTTAGCCCAAAGCCCTCTAACTGCCTTAAAATCACGCTTTGCCTCTCGTTTAAATTCTCGCACAAATCGCATTTGCTTAAAATTAAAATTATGTTTTTGCAATCAAGTAGCCTCAAAATCTGCAAATGCTCGATACTTTGGGCTTTTACGCCCTCGTTGATATCGACAACAAAAAGGCAGGCACTAAACCCAAACGCCCCGCTAATCATCGTTTTAACGAGGTTTTCGTGCCCGGGCACATCGATGAAGGCTATGTTTTTTTCGCCCCGGCACAAATGCGAAAAGCTCAAATCAATGGTGATGCCCTTTTGTTTTTCAAGTGCCAGCGTGTCGCCCTCAAAGCCGTTTAACGCCTTTATGAGCGCGCTTTTGCCGTGGTCGATGTGCCCTGCCGTGCCGATGATGAGTGAGTTCATTTTTGTCCTTTTTTGCCTACAAATTTGCGTGAATTTTTTGCGTTTTTGTGAATTTTACTTAAATTTTTGGATTTATTTGTAAATGCTAGTGAGTTTTTGAGAAAAATTTAAGGCTTGTCCGCGCTGACTATGGA
>CAVJSG010000221.1:0-3101 GCA_963651895.1 Campylobacteraceae bacterium | reverse complement strand
TTTTGCTTTGAATTTGCTTAAATTATTTTAAAATGGCAAAGACAACAGCTTTTTAAATAATGGATTGCCACGCGGTTTTTTCAAAACCGCTCGCAATGACGGCTCACTCGTCATTCTGAGCCGTAGGCGAAGAATCCACGCTTTAAATTTATACGCGCTTTGCCATTCGTGGATACTTCGGCTTTTTTCAAAAGCCTCAGTATGACGAAATTTAAGGCGTTACCTTTTAAATTTTAAGGCGTTTTTTAAATTTATGGATTGTTTCGGCGTTTTTAAAAACCCCTCGCAATGACAAAAAAAATAAAAAAATTTAGCGTCTTTCCCACAAAAAACCACAAATTTTTCAAACAATTTTTCAAACATTAGCAAATTTTTAAGAAAAAGTGCTATACTTACGATTTAAATTTAAGCAAACTAAGCTTAATTTGCATTTTGGTAGTGAAAGGAAGAGGCGTGAGATTGTTAGTTGTGGATGATAGCTCGACTATGCGTAGGATTATAAAAAACACCCTTGAAAAGCTCGGGCACCCCGATGTCATCGAGGCTGAACACGGCGTAGAGGCTTGGGACAAGCTGAGTGCGGATGAGAGCATAAAAGTCGTCATCACGGACTGGAATATGCCCGAGATGAACGGGCTGGATTTGGTGAAAAAAATCCGCGCGGAGCAAAAATATGTCGATATGCCCATCATTATGGTAACGACAGAGGGCGGCAAGGCTGAGGTCATCACGGCTCTCAAAGCTGGGGTAAATAACTACATCGTAAAGCCCTTCACGCCGCAGGTTCTTAAAGAAAAGCTCGAAGATGTGCTTGGCATAGGCGAAGCGCCCACACCTGCCTAAAAGCGATGCAAGTTTCTTACAATGAGTTTTTTTTCAAGGTCGATGAGCCCTACACAGCGGCTTTCATAGAGCTTGTTTTCGCGCTCGGCGTGGAGGCTGTGGAGGAAAAAAACGGGGGCGTTTTCGTGCGTTCAAATGAGGATTTAAGCGCGGTAGTTTGGGCTGTGGATGAATTTAGCGAGAAATTAAGCCAAGTTAAAAATGTAAAGCTGAATTTACGCAAAAAATTCAGCACAAAGCCAAACAAAGACTGGATTTTAGAATACAAAAAGGGCGTGCAGCCCTTACAAATAGGGGATTTTTACATACATAGCTCTTGGCAAGCCCCGAACAAAGGGCTTATAAATGTGCAAATCGACCCCGCACTCGCCTTTGGCTCGGGGCACCACGAAAGCACGAGGGCGTGCATTGAGCTTTTAAGCAAATTTGCCGCAAAGGGCGATGAGGTGCTGGATGTGGGCTGCGGGAGTGGGATTTTAAGCATAATTTTAGCAAAAATGGGCTGCGTTGTGAGTGCTTGTGATAGCGATGAAATCGCGGTTAAAAGCGCATTAAGCAATGCAAAATTAAACGGCGTGAAATTTAAGGAAATTTGGCAGGGCTCGGTGAATTCAGCCTTGCGCGAGAATTTGGCTGAAAATTCAGCCTGCAAAAAATCAAAAAAGGCGAGAGAAAATTCGCTGAATTTAAAGGAAAATTCGCAAATTTTGAGTGAAAATTTAGGAAATTTAAAAGAAAATTCACAAAATTTAGAAAATTCAGTCAAAATTTCGTCCCCCAAAGGCTACGATTTGGTAGTGGCAAATTTAGTGGGCGATATCATTTTAAATTTAGCAAATGATTTAAAGCAAAGCGTGAAAAACAAAGGCTTTCTAATACTTTCAGGCATAGTTGAAAGGTATAAAAAAAGGATAGAAAATGCCTTTAAGGATTTTAAGCAAGTGCATAAAATTCAAGCAAACGAGTGGCTTAGTTTTGTATATCAAAAGGAAAAACGATGAATAATAACAATCAGGGCAACAATATGCCCCCAAACAACAATTTTTTCAACAAAAACCCCATCCTGATGTTCGCGCTCTTTGCGCTCGTGGCGATTGTGCTTTTTCGCTCTTTTAGCGACAGCGACCCCGCAAGCCTTGCTAGTGGGGTTTTGGGCGGCGGCGAGTCAAGCCGAAATATCGCTTATTCGGAGCTAAAAAAGCTCATTGAAAATAATCAAATCGCGCGCGTGGATATAGGGCAAAACACCATCCGCGCGGTATCCAAGCAAAACGCCGTCTATGTTTCGCAAAAGGTCAGCAACGACCCCTCACTCATCGCCCTGCTTGATGAAAAGGGCATAGTCTATGAGGGGCGCCCTGTGGAGCGCAATTGGTTTTTGGACTTGATTTTCTCGTGGGTTGTGCCTGTTTTCATTTTCTTTGGAATTTGGATGTTTCTTGCCTCGCGGATGCAGCGAAATATGGGAAGTTCCATACTTGGCATAGGTTCTAGCAAAAAATTCGTAAATAGCGAAAAGCCAAAGGTAAAATTCGCCGATGTCGCCGGCGTTGAGGAAGCCAAAGAGGAGGTTATGGAGATAGTCGATTTTCTAAAACACCCCGAACGCTACATAAATTTAGGCGCGAAAATCCCAAAAGGACTGCTTTTAGTGGGACCTCCGGGCACGGGCAAAACGCTTTTAGCCAAAGCTGTGGCGGGCGAGGCGGATGTGCCATTTGTCAGCGTTTCAGGCTCATCTTTCATAGAAATGTTCGTAGGCGTAGGCGCTAGCAGGGTGCGTGATTTGTTTGAAAACGCTAAAAAAGAGGCTCCGGCGATTGTGTTTATCGATGAAATCGATGCCATAGGCAAATCCCGCGCAGCAGGGGCTATGATGGGCGGAAATGACGAGCGCGAGCAGACTTTAAACCAGCTTTTGGCTGAAATGGACGGCTTTGGCACGGAGAGTTCGCCCGTCATCGTCCTAGCCGCCACAAATCGCCCTGAAATTTTAGACGCCGCGCTTTTGCGACCCGGGCGCTTTGATAGGCAAGTGCTTGTGGATAAGCCTGATTTTAACGGGCGCGTGGAGATTTTGAAAGTGCATATTAAAAGCGTCAAACTCGCGCGGGATGTAGATTTGCAGGAAATCGCAAAGCTCACAGCGGGCTTGGCTGGGGCGGATTTGGCGAATATCATCAACGAAGCCGCTCTTTTAGCGGGTCGCGCGAATAAGCAGGAAGTGAGCCAAAGCGATTTTAGGGAAGCCGTAGAGC
>CAVJSG010000220.1:0-3180 GCA_963651895.1 Campylobacteraceae bacterium | reverse complement strand
ATGCTCATCATTTGCATTTTAGGTATGTCGGGGGACAAGGACGAAAAGCCCATTTATAGCAAGGATGCGAGCCTAAATTTGCCCTTGAAAGAGGGCGAGTTTTTAAACTCCACGCATTGCTTGTTTGAAAGCTTTGAAAACGCCGACTACACGCTCATAGCGACCCAAGAAGCCTTTGAATTTCAGCGCAAACTTTTTGAGGATTTCAACGCGCTCTCGCCCAAAAGCACCGAGCATTTAAGCCGCTGCGATTTCAAGCCACTTTCTGGCGACAATGAATTCGAGGAAATCTTTTACCAAATCCTAGAAGCCATTAAAAACGCCCCCAAAGACGAGCAAATCATTTTGGACATCACGCACGGCTTTCGCCATCAGCCCATCATTGCGAGCTTTGCAAGCGTTTTGGGTGGCATAAACGCCCAAAAATCCGTCCAAATCATCTACGCCAAAAGTGCTGACGCTAAAAATTCAAACGGCGCAAACGCTGACACCGCAAATACCGCTGATACCAAAATTTCAAGCACCCCAAAAGCCCATTTTTGCTATGTTTCCTTGCAAAAATACGCGCAAATTTCGCTCATTTCACTCGCCCTAAACAGCTTTGTCAGCACGCTGACACTGCCAAAACTGCCGCTAAACCCTCAAAAACCGCTTTTGCGTAGGCTCGAAACCCTATGCGCCGCCCTGCACGCAAACGCCATAAATTCAAGGATTTTGGACGAGACTTTGTCCGCCCTTAATGAGGCTAAAAAATCCCAAACTTTCAGCGGACTTGACAACATTTTGGCGCAAATCGAGCAGCTTTTGGGTAGGATGAGGCGGATTTTAAGCCAGCCAAAAGAGTGCGAGAAATTCCGCGATTTTGCTGAATTTATGTTTGAAAGGGGCTTTTATCTCATCGCGGCGACCTATATCAGAGAGGGTTTGTGGCATTTTGCACTTGAAAAATTCACAAATGCGGGGCTTTTGAAAAATAGCAGAGCGGATTTGCATAATAAAACGAAGGCTGCGATGGACCTTGTTTTCTGCCTTTGCGCCCCAAACAAGCAAGCAAAAAAAGAGACAAAGGACTGCCTAAAAGTCGAGCAGGCAAGGCAAAGGGCAATGCAGAGTAGAAAAATAATGGACGATTTTCGGCGCATAAATAGTGCTATGGAAAACACTTATAAACTGCGAAACGCCCTTGTGCATTTGGATTTGCCTCAGCAGGATATGCAGTTTGTTAGGGAGAAATTGCTGACGATTTTAAACACCTTTAAGGGCTTTTTCGCCCCAAATTTCTTGCAGGGGTTTTGAGCGTGAAATTCACATTTTATAAGGCTTTTGATTTGCTAGAAATTCACAAAATTCCGCTTTTTTGTAGGGTTTTTGAGTGAAATTCACAAACCCGCAAATCCCTTTTCGCAAGGCTTAAAATGCTAGAATTTTGCAAAATCACCTGCCTCGTGCGCGATGAAGTAAAGCCGCCATTTTTCATAGGCTCCAAGCTCAGAGGGGGCTTTGGCTGGGCTTTAAAGGCTGTTGATGGCGCGCTTTTTGAGGACTTTTTCGCCGCGAAAAACGGCGCGCACCCTTATCGCTTTGACTTCGCACTGGGCGCAAAAAGCTTTGATTTCAGCCTTTATCTTTTCGGCAAAGCCGCCGCAAACGCCCCTGTGGTGTGCATAGCCTTGCACAAAATGCTCGCTCAAACGGGGCTTAAAATTCACGCGCAAAGCGTGGTTTTTAGGGACTTTGCGCTGTTTTTGGACGGCAGGCTGGTTTTTGAGAGTAAAAATTCACAAGGCGTGAATTTTAATGGCGACTTTGGCGCGACCTTAAATTTAGAGGATTTAAAGCGTGAATTTGAGGCAAAAAATTTGCCCCAAAACGCTATTTTAAGGCTACTGACCCCACTTCGCATTAAGAAAAACAACGCCTTTGTGCGCCGCGCAAATGAGCTTGAATTCAATGACATTCTAGGCTCGATTTTTAGGCGCTATAACGAGCTTTTGGGGCGCGAACGCGTGAAAGCACCGCACTTTGAGGGCGAGCTAACTAGGGCGAACGCCCATTTCACCGAGCTTGTGCGAAAGAGCAGCAGACAAAACGCCCTAATGAGCCTTGGCGGACTTTTGGGGGACTTTCAGCTGCGTGGGCTAAACGCGCAAAGCTACGCATTTTTGCGACTTGGCGAGCTCATCGGCGTGGGCAAATCCTGCGTTTTTGGACTCGGCAAAATCAAACTTGAAGTGATTTAGGATTTTTTTGGGCTTGGAAAATAGGGCTTGAAGTGGTTTAGGATTTTTGGGATTTAGGAAATTAAATTCAAAACGATTTAGGATTTTTAGGAAAACTAGGCACGGATGGTTGTTTGACTATTCCATATTTCTCACACTAATTGTGTTAGCATAATCAATAAGTTCTCTTGTCCATTTTAATGTCTTGCTTTTAGTCTCTTTTATACCTTCATATCTTTTTATAAATTTTCCCATCAATCCAACGGTATCATTAGCAGACCTCATTATCGTGTAGTAATTGAAAAAGTTAGTATAGTCTTTTTCCATAGTAATTTTCTCTTTGTATATATTCGGCTTATTCAATACTCCACTACGCCATAATTTCATAAAATATAAACGAATGTTATTCCACAAAACCCTAAACCACATTTTCACATATTTTCGTTTAATAGGATAAGGTTTTTCAGTTGCTAATAAATGCCCTGCTATAATGTCTTTTCTGATTTTCATTCTTTTTTTATCTGCCCCTACAAACATATGTCTCTTATATTCATTTGGTAGCACTAGCATTATGGGATACTCATCATCTTTAAATTTGCCTGTTTTAAAATTTATCTTTCTCATTTTCTTGTCGTTTATTTTAACTTCAAACGCTATATCGTTAAAATTCCTCAAAATCTCGATTTTATTTCCCTCTGTTTCTATCGGCAATAATTCAGCGTATTTGTTTGTGAAAATAATCATTTTTTGTCCCTTTAAGCTGCCGTTAAACAGCCTTGAAATTCAAGCGTAATTATAAGAAAATTCCTTGCTAGTTTGTTAATGCAAAAAATTTTTTTTCGTGCTTTTGCCTTTGTTTTTTTGTTTTTCCGTGAATTTTTTGCGAAAATTCACACAAATTCACGGCAAACGCCACCACGCTGTCATTGCGAGCAAAAACAAGCGTTAGCGAGTTTTTGCG
>CAVJSG010000219.1:0-3202 GCA_963651895.1 Campylobacteraceae bacterium | reverse complement strand
GTATTTATACTGCGCTTCTAAAAATACGGTGCGCCCGCGTCCGATGAGGTAGCGGTTTTCGTTGATGGAGGCGGAGCGGTCGGCGTTGTAGTAGTCGTAGTAAAAGGTGTCGAACACATTTTTCACGCCCACGGTTAGCATAGCCGCGTTTTTATTAAAGCCCACGCTAATACCCAAATCCGAGACTAAATATGGGTCTAGCTTTTTATCCACGCTGCTTACAATGCCGTTTGCGTAGTCCTTTGCGACTATCTTTTGCTTGCCATAAAGTGAATTTTGCATCCACAAATTCAGGCTCACATCGATGATTTCTACCATCCCCGCTATGTTTATGTTGCCCCCGAAAGTCGCCTTGTAGTCGTAGGTGTAGGGGATTTGAGTCCATTTTTCCTCGCCGTTTTCGTTGCTGTGATGCTCGGCTTTTAGGTAGGTGAAACTCTCATTTAGCCCTATGGCACCGCCTAAAATGTATTGCTCCAAAGCCACTTCCACGCCCATCCTGCGCGATTTATCGTAAGTGCCATAAGTCAGCTGCGAGTAGGGGTCGCCCTCGAAGTAAAATTCATTTTTGCTGCTCGTGTAAAAAAGATTCACAGCGAACAAAATCGCATCTATCTCAAAGTCCGTAAAGCCCATAGGCACTATGCGTTTGCCTATGTAGTCCTTCCATCCAAGCTCGTAAGTCATATAGCTTTCTTGCTCTATGTCGTTTTGAGTGTAGGTGAAAAGGTTGCTCGCGGCTAAATTTATGCGCGGCTTGCCGTTGTTGTCGTAGATGATATCGCCCACTGCGTGTCCGTTTTGTGCTGTGGTATATTTTTTATAGATATTTGTATTTGCAGTGTTTGCCGCGCGCACTATGAGGGCATAGCCCGGAGGCTCGGTGTAGCCTGTCTCAAAACGAGCATAAACCGCGCCCGTGTTTGAGTAGCGAAAGACAGGGGCAAGCTCAAAGGCGAAGTTGTCATAGTCTTTCTTAAAATCCGCGCTAATGTCCGTGATACCATTTTTCGTAGGGTCCTCAGCGTGGGTAAAGGTTGTATCGTCTCTATCGTTTGGATAAGTCTTTGGTGCATCCACACTTGCCTTATAATAACTATCTATAAGGATATTATCGTGGGATTTGACATCATAGTTTGTAAGTTCATAGCGAAAGCCGCCCATCAGCGAGAAATTCGCCCCAAAACGATAGTTTTCTTGGATATAAATGGCATTTGTGAATTTATTTATATCAAGTTCGTTTTTTATGGTAGCCTCAGTGTTGCTAGCTGAGTTTGGCAGCACAGATAAAGAACCGCGCAAAATTTGTATAGGACGCCTTTTGCTCATCTCATAGGTGCTATCCACGCCAAAGGTAAAGAGGCTGCCGTTGCCGTGATGATAGTCAAATTTTATCTTGCCGCCGAATTTGTCCTCGTCAAATTTAGAACCGCTTTGCTCGATATAATTGTAGCCATATTTCTTGCCCAAAGTATTGTAAATAGGCAGTTCAGGCGTCCAGTGCTCGCTACCTGTAATGCTCAAATATCCATAATAGGGCAGATAAATTTCGTAGGTATCGTATTTGCGTGAATTCTTGCTATAAAAGCCCTTTATGTCGAAAATCAGGCGGTTTGTGAGGTAGGACTCATAGCCTAGCGAGGTAACGAGGCGAATTTGCTTGCTTTCGATTATGCCATCGCCGTTTGTAGCACCATCCGCGCGGCTTGGTTCGTAAAAGGGCAGGGCTTCGATGGCTTGCCAAATTTTTTCCCACTCTTGCGCACCTACTTGCTGCCCGTTTATGGTTTGGCAGGGTCCGCCGGTGCAAGTCTTGTAATTGCTTATATCCGTCATAACCTCATTCATTATCCTATCGCCGTCTAAGAAGCTATTATAAGGCGTGGTTTTGCTTTTGCCGTAGAAAAAGTCCGCGTCAAAGTAGAGTTTCTGCCCCAAACCAAAGCTAAAATCCGCTCCAAGTGCGACTTGGGCGTTGTTTTGCAAATCAGCCTCGCGCGGTCCGCCTGTTTGGTTGTAGGCTAGCCCTGCATTTACGCTCAAATCGCTGCCGAATTTCTCGCTGACTTGGGCAAAGGCGTTGAAGCTGTTTTTCGCGCCGTTTGTGTTAAGATAGCCCGCACCCACGATGAAATAGGGATTTTGACGCTTTGAGGTGATAATGTCAATGGTGCCGCCACGCGCGCCGTGCCCTGTGGTAACGGAGACTTCTTGGATGAGGCTTGGAAGCACTGTGTTTATGGGCATAAAGCCATAATACCCATCCAAAGGCGCGACATCCACGCCGTTTATGCTGAATTTCAGCCCGTTTGAGCTGAGCCTGCCTTGTCCGCGCAAGTCAAACTGCTGCCCAAAGCCTGCGGTATTGACTATGGTGATGAAGGGGATATAGCGAAGTGCGCTCTCAGTATCCCTCGCGCCCCTTATAGCCTCAGCATCAGCGTGAAAAACGCTGCGGTTCATCGTGTCAAGCTCGCTAGGCATTAGCCCATAGGCTTTTTGCTTGCCGCGTTGGGCTTTCTCGGCGATGGCTTGTTCTATGGCAAGGTCTTGCTGAGATTTTTGAGCACTTTTGCGAGTGCCTGACTTCGTGGCTTTTTGGCTAGTTTTAGCCTTGATAGCCCTTGTGTTAGACTTTGTGCTAGCTTTGCTAGTGTTAAGCCCCCCGCGAGCGTTTCTCGCAGGCGCCGCCTCGGCGATACTTGCGGCAAAAAACGCCGCTAAGATGAGAAAAAGTAGAGTCTTTTTCATCTTTAATCCTTTAAAATTTGATATGCAGTCATTCCTAACTGCCTTATCCCACAGAGTCATTCTTTTGCCTTTGCACTTTATGCTTTAAGCCGCAAAGTCATTCTTTTGCCTTGCGTTTTATGCTTTAAGGCGCAAAGTCATTCTTTCGCCTTGTGCTTTATGCTTTAAGGCGCAAAGTCATTCTTTCGCCTTGTGCTTTATGCTTTAAGGCGCAAAGTCATTCTTTCGCCTTGTGCTTTATGCTTTAAGGCGCAAAGTCATTCTTTCGCCTTGTGCTTTATGCTTTAAGGCGCAAAGTCATTCTTTCGCCTTGTGCTTTATGCTTTAAGGCGCAAAGTCATTCTTTCGCCTTGTGCTTTATGCTTTAAGGCGCAAAGTCATTCTTTCGCCTTGTGCTTTATGCTTTAAGGCGCAAAGTCATTCTTTCGCCTTGTGCTTTATGCTTTAAGGC
>CAVJSG010000218.1:0-3213 GCA_963651895.1 Campylobacteraceae bacterium | reverse complement strand
TTCTAAAATTTCTTTTCGTAAATTTATACTCCCATCCTCAAACATTAAAGCACTTGGCAGGACATAGTTTAAACTCGCACCCTTTGCTAAAAAGGATAAATTTTTCTCCACAAAAAAGCGGAATAAATTTAAATCTTTACTTCTACTAGAACGACTTAAAAAATAATGTTTTTTGTAATACTCGTTTATGGTTTTTGAAAAATTTTCTCGCATTTGATAGTCTTTGAGAATATAATCTTTGGCGAGTTGATTAGCCTTAAATTCAGCTTTTTTGCTCTTTTTTAAGGTGCGATAATCACTTTTAAATTGTGGAAAAAAGTCATCATCGCTAAATTCACATTTATCCCAAGGCGGATTGCCCGCTATCATATCAAAGCCTATGAATTCGCCATCTTGCACGATTTCAGGAAAGGCGATTTCGTAATTAAAAAAGCCAAAGTCGCGCGCTAAATTTTGAGTAAGTTGCCTAGCCTTTAAAAAGTCGCTCTCATCGCTTTTTGCTAGCTTTTCAAGCTCGACATTTTTTATCTTTAAAAGCTCTTTTTGCTGCGCTGGGGTGGCGATTTTAAGGGCGGTGCAGTAGTTTAGGTAGAGATTTAGCTCGTTTAGGTCTGGCTCGATTTCCTTGTAGGTGGCTTTGGACTCGTTGATTTGCGCTTCTGTGCTGTCTTTTAGGGTGTCGAGTTTGTCAAAAGCCACGCTTAAAATGTCAAATTTCTCAAAAAAGGCGTCTAAAAATAGGCTTTGTCCGCCCTTGTAAAAGTCCTTAAATTCAGCTATGCTCGTGCCTATGAGGGCGTTGCCGCATTTTATGTGATGCTCGATAAAGCTTAAAGGCGTGCCGAAAATAAAGCTGTCAATCCACAGCGAAAGCTTGGTAAGCTCGATGCTAAAAGGGTTTAAATCCACGCCGAAAATCACCCTTTTTAGCAAAAGCCGCTTTAAAATGTCGCTTTCATCAATCTCGTAATTTTTGATGAATTTGGCTGAATTTTGGGCGATTTGGGCTTTTTCTGTGTCGTAAATGCCCTTTAAATTTGGGAAATTGTCGAAATTTTCAAGGACGATTTGGGTGATTTGATTTAAGGCTTCTATGAGAAAATGCCCACTGCCGCAGGCGTTGTCTAGGATTTTAAAGCGCAAAATGTTTTCGTTGTTTAGCCTGTTTTCAAGTCCTGCGCTTACCAAAAATGCGGTGATTTCGTGTGGGGTGTAGAAGCTGGCTGTGGATTTGCGGGAGTTGCTGGTGTTTTTTAGGTAAATTTCGCCCTTTTTGTAGGGCTTTTGGGAGCTTAATTTGAGCTTTTTTAGCTTTTCTTGCTTTTGCAATTCGCTTAAATCATAGCCATCCACATAGCACTCAACCTCCCTTTGTGCCGCGCCTTTGGCGGAGTATTTGACATAAAATAAATCCTCGCTTACCCGCTCGAAAAAATACCCCAAAAGTCCCTCGTAAATGGTGCCTAGATGGGCTATGCTAAGGGTTTTATAGTCGCGCTTGAAAAGGTTTGCGCCATCGCTAAAATAAAAGAAGGTCCTTAAAATGTGCGCTAAATCGCTGTCGCTAAAAAGCTTTTCCGTGCGAAGTAGTGGGGTTTTACTCATATCAAAAAGTCCGCCGTTAAATATGGGCATATCGTAGTTTGGCTCGCCCTTGTCATACATAGCGAAAATTTGGTTGAGTTTGACTAGGGTGTGGTAGGTTTGGTGTGAATTTTCTTGGGGGCTTTGTGATGAATTTTGGGCATTTTGGGCAGCGTTTTGTGTGGAATTTTGTGCGGTTGAATTTTGTTTGGCGTTTTGTGCGGCGGGATTTTGTGTAGCGTTTTGTGTAGCGTTTTGTGTAGCGTTTTGTGTAGCGTTTTGTGTAGCGTTTTGTGTAGCGTTTTGTGTAGCGTTTTGTGTAGCGTTTTGTGTAGCGGGGCGTGAATTTTGCGAATTTTCAAGGCTTAAAAGCAGGTGTTCGAGGCTGATGGCGTCCGCAAAATACTCGTGCTTGCTTAAAATGTCGCCGAATTTGTCCTCAAAATACGCGATGAAAAGCAGCCGAAAGACGAAGTAAAGGGCGTTTTCGTAAATTTCTTTCAAATCTTTGTCGCCGCATTTGGCGAAAATTCTAGCTCCTATGAACTCAAAAAGGCTGTCGCGCCCGTTTATGCCATAGATGACATTTTGCAAATCGTCCTCTATGGTGATTTTGGCTTGTTTGTTATGCTCTAAGGCTTGGTGTATAAGGCTTTGCGTGAATTTTTCGCTGTCTGTGGCTTTGAAATTTGCTTTCTCAGCGGGTTTTGGGGCGTGAATTTTGGCGAAATTCGCGGCACGAAAGATGAAATAAAAATAATTAAAGCCGTGCAAATCGCCATTTTGCAGGATTTGTTCCAAATTTATCTCGTAAAAAACCTTTTGGCTAGAAAGTTGCGAGTTGTCGTAAAATCGCCACACACGCCCATTTGTGAGGAAACCAAAGTCAAGTTTTAGGGCGCTAATGTAGCGCAAAATTTGAAAGTGGGGGTTGTCTTTGATTTTGTGATTATCAACCTCGACTGCGTAGGATTTGCTCTCCAAAATCACGGCTATGTGGGCGTTGCTTGACTCTTTGTTGGGCGTTTTTTCGTGCGCTGCCTTGTCCTGCTCGCTTGTGAAAAGCAAGAAGTCCGGCTTTTCTTGCTTGCCTTGGATGATTTTTATGTCTTGCCTAATGCTCGTGTAGCCTAGAATTTCAAGCACTTGGGCGATGAAATCGTCCTCAAATTGATGCTCGTTTTGCTTTTTAAATTTATCCGCATCATATATGCGACTAATGCCCTCAAACGCCGCTCGAGCCGCGCTTTCGTTCGCCGCAAACTCATAGGTGCGCGGAAAATCCACTTCAAGCGTGTAGCTTGTGAAAAGGTTGTTTTTTAGGAAATAAAATTTGTTTTTCTCACCTATGGGCGTTTTGGTGGGCATTTGGCGGTTTGTCCTTTCTTGTTTTTTTGGGGTTTTTCTTAGTTTTTTAGCTTGTGTGAAATTTTTGGGTAATTTTATAGGAAAATTGTGAATCTTTGTGTAGTGATTTTGTCGTTGCGAGAAAATCTGCAAATTTCTCAAAATTCCCCAAAAATTTCCCCACATTTAACCAAATTTAAAACAAAACCTGCTAAAATATCAAATTCAAAATTTTCATTGAAGGGACGAAGATGACACCTGCCATTAGCAAAAAATCCGAAA
>CAVJSG010000217.1:0-3245 GCA_963651895.1 Campylobacteraceae bacterium | reverse complement strand
TATCCCATAAATTTACAAATTTAGCTGAAATTTAGCACAAAAATTTATAAATTTTTGCGGTAAATTTCTCTCAAAATTCATATGATTTTTCCAAAAAAATTCACAAAATTTCACACCATTTTGCAATTTATTCCACAGCCACGAAGCTCAAATTTAACGACACTTCAAGCACCTTTAAATCCTCATTTTTGGCGAGTTTTAGCCTGCTGAATTCAAAAAAAAGCCGCGAGTGTTGCACGGCGCGCAAAAAGGCGAGGCACTTGTCAAAACCGCTTTGAAACTCGATGAAAACGGTGTGCTTTTCCGCCGTTTGCTCGCTGTTTTTGATGCTGATGAAGTTGATATTTTGCTCGCTCGCAAGGGCGTAAAGCTCGTCCAAATAAGCCTTCTCGCTGCCCTCAAAGTGTGAAAGCAAGGTGTCAAGGCGTTTTAACTCTTTGTCCTGCCTTTGAGTGTCGATATACAGGGCTTTGTTTGTCTGCGCCTGCCTTTTTTGCTCGTTTAGCGAGGCAAAATCATAGTCAAAGAACGATTCTAGCACGCCTTGCGCACTTTTTGTCCCCAAAAAGCCGCCCAGCAGCAGTGTGGCGATGAAAAGCAGGATTTTTTCCCTAAAATTCAGCCTTTGGCAGTAGTCTATCAACCGCTCTTTCATTTGCGCTCCAAAATCAGCTCGTAAAATTCGCCCAGCAATTCTTTGTTTTTGAGCGTGAAAGAATCGCTAGCATATAGGCTTTGGATGAAGTTTGTGCTTGTGTCATCGAGGGGGATGAGGATTTTTATCTCGCTAGGCGTGAATTCTACGCTTTCTAGCTCGATTTTGTTTTCGTAAAGCAAGGAAAATAGGGTTTCTAGCCTTTCAAGTAGCGGCGTGGGCGTGAGTTCTTGGGCTATGAGGGCTAGTGTTTCTCTTTTTTGCTCGATTTGTAGGGCGTTTGCGGAGCTTTTTTGCTGCAAGCTACTGAAATTTGGCAGGCTCAAATCCCCCTCAAATGAGCGTTTGAGCGCGTTTCTTTCGAGCAAAAACTCAGCCACGATGAAGCAAAAGCCCAGCACAAAGCACGCCGCAAAGCCTAGTGCTAGCTTTTTGGGCAGGGTGTTTTGGGCTTTGTGGCGCAAAAAATTGCCCTCTTTTAAAACCCTATTTTGCAAGAAACTCGCCCACTCGCACGGCTTTAAATGGGGCTTTTGCGTAAATTTATTTAAATCAAGGCTTGAAATTTCAAGCCTTTGGGCTAAAAATTCGCCAAAATTCAGCTCATCGCCCACAAAAATCAGCGTTTTGCTTTTGTGATTTTCACAAAGCATTTTTAAATTTGGATAAATTCGCTCATTTAAAAAGCTCTCCAAAGCCGCCCTGTCCTTGTTTTGCAAATAATCAAGGCTAAATAAGGGCAGATTTTTCAGCCCTAGAAGCTCACTGCCATCATAAAAAGCCGCGTAGCCATAGGATTTTTGCAACACCAAAACCGAGTAACGCTCTGAAATTTGGGCTTTTTTAAGGGTGTTTAGCTTGTTTAAGCCCTGCCAGAGCAGCGGTTCGGCAAAACTCAGCTCGCAACTTTCGTCTAAAAGCTCGTCCAAAGCTAGGAAAACAAAGGCTTTGCCGCTCCCCAGCGCGTAAGACATAGCGTAATCAAAGCCTTTGGCGATGCCAAGTTCCTCGCAAGCCCTGTCAAATAGCACTTCCTCCAAATGCTCGTTTTGCGCGGCGGGCGTTTGAAGCTGTGTGTAGCTTATTTTGTCAAACTCCACCACCTGCAAACTATCTAAATTTAGGCTTTTTCTAGCAAAAAATTTGCCCAAAACCCCATTTTTAATGCGCCTCATCAAAACACCACCCTGTTTAAAAACTCATCGTCCCTCTGCCAGCCCCTTTTTACCTGCACGAAAAGGCGCAGCATTATCTTTTTGCCGCTGAATTTGGCGATTTTTTCGCGTGCGGCTTTGCCCAGCCTTGTGAGTGCCGCGCCGTTTTTGCCTATTAAGATGCCCTTGTGTGCGGACGTGTCGGTGATTATGGTGGCTTCAATGAGCGAAATTTCGGGCTTTTCACTGACATTTTGCACTAAAATTTCACACGAGTAAGGCAGTTCATCGCTGAAATTCTCAAACAAAGCCTCCAAGATAAAATCCCTGTAAATGTCCTTTTCAGCGCTATCCGTGAGGAACTCAGGCTCGTAAAAGTATGGATGCTCGGGCAAATGCTTACAAATTTCATCGAGCAAGGGCTTTTTGTATGGCTTTTGCCTGCAAGAAAAGGGCAGTAATGCCCTAAAATACTCGCTATAAGGTGCATAAAGGGCGAGCTTTTGTAGGATTTGCGGGGATTTGACTAAATCAATCTTGTTTAAAAGCACTATGTGTGGGACTTTGGGCGCATTTTGCAAAAAGCCCTCATACTCGCTAGTGCCATCTAAAACGCTAGCCACAAAAAGCGCCAAATCACACTCTGCTAGGCTTTTCATCGCACTATCAACGAGCATTTGATTTAGCTTTTTTTCGCTTTTGTGAAGCCCCGGCGTGTCGATAAAAATGAGCTGGTTTTCGCCGTGCATAACGATGGCTTTGAGCTTGCGGCGCGTGGCGTTTTGCTTGTGTGAGGTGAGGGCGAGCTTTTGCTCGCTCAAAGCGTTTATAAGTGAGCTTTTGCCGGCATTTGTGCGCCCTACAACGCTGATAAAGCCGCTTTTCAAGGGGTTTTCCTTGCTTTTTTACTTTTCATTTTTAGTCTCATTTTTCATCCAAAAAGGACAAATTTTTGCCATAAATTTAGCGTAAAAACTTGAATTTTTGCTCAAATTTCAAATTTTTCTTGCGAAAATTTAAAAAAGGCAAAAAAATTTGGCAAATTTTACCCAAAATGGCTAAAAATTTAGTTTATGCGTCATCACAAGCGGTTTTTCAAAGCTATGCAAAAAGTGCAAGAAATGCCGTCATTGCGAGGCGACAAAGTCACTAAAATAATCCAAAATTCACGAAATTCGCTAGAAATTTAGTAAAAAATTCACACAAATTCACGCTTTTTAAATTTCGCAATTACCCCAAATTCATCGCCAAATGAATTTAAATAAATTCACAATTTTAGGCTATAATCTCGCTTTGATTTTAGTTTAAAGGCAAACTCGTGCAAACCCCGATTGTTAGTGTAATCGTGCCTATTTATAATGTAACACCTTATTTAAAAGAATGCTTGCAAAGCCTTGTAGGGCAGAGTTACGAGGCTTTGGACATCGTGCTAATCG
>CAVJSG010000216.1:0-3267 GCA_963651895.1 Campylobacteraceae bacterium | reverse complement strand
TCTCACTTGTTTAACAAAAAACAATAAAAAATCACTATAATTCAAGCTAAAATTCGCAAAAAAGGACAAAAAATGTGTAAAGATTGCGGTTGTAGCTTGAATTTAAACGAATATTCGCGCGGAGAACACGCCCACATCCATAGCCACGAACACGGCGAACATTCCTATGAAAATTCACACTCACATCCCCACACCCACGACAGCGAAAATGCCCACGAACATTCACACAACCACGAGCACGCAGAGCATTCGCACAAACACAGCCACGAGCATTCCCATTCTCACGCGCACGGCGAAAACGAACACCACGCAAACGCCCACGCACACGCGCATCCCACGCTTACGGAGAGCAAAACCATCGAGGTTATCGGCAGAATTTTGAGCAAAAATGACGCCCAAGCCGCGCACAACAGGGAGCATTTTGACGAGCGCGGGGTGCTGTGTATCAACCTTATGAGCTCGCCGGGTAGCGGTAAAACCACGCTTTTGGAGGCGACTATCAAGGCTTTACGCGGTAAAATGGGCATTTGCGTGATAGAGGGCGACTTGGAAACCGAAAATGACGCCAAGCGCGTGCGCGAAGCGGGCGCAAACGCCTATCAAATCACCACCGGGCAGAGTTGCCACTTGGATGCTTTTATGGTGCATAACGCGCTGCACCACTTGGATTTGGGCGCTTGCGAGCTGCTTTTCATAGAAAATATCGGCAACCTCGTGTGTCCGGCGAGTTACGAGCTGGGCGAGCACCTAAATATCGTGCTTCTCAGCGTTACCGAGGGCGATGACAAGCCCGCCAAATACCCCGTGATGTTTCGCAAGGCTGATTTGGTGGTGATTTCAAAGGCGGATTTGGCTGCGCATTTCGATTTTAGCGTGGAGCGCGCCACGAAAGCGTGCAAAAAGCTCAATCCCAAAGTGGATGTCATCGTTTTGGACGCCAAAAACGGCACGAATTTGGAGCTTTGGTTACGCTTTTTGCAGCTTAAAAAAGAGCTTTTTGGGCAATAAATTTGAAAAAAATTAGTGAATTTTAATGAAATTTAGCGTATTTTTTAAAATTTAAGGAGTTTTTATGTGCCTGTCAATCCCGTCTGAAATCCTAGAAATAGACGCCTTAAACAACGCCCTAGTGCAGACTTTGGGCGTAAAGCGGCGGGTAAATCTTGACCTCATCGCTGAGCCCTGTGCGGTGGGGGATTTCGTGCTCATCCACGTGGGCGTGGCGATGCAAAAAATCGACAAAGAGTTCGCCCGCGAGAGCATAAAAGCCTATCAGGGCATAGTTGCGGCGATGCAAAGCGGCGAGATAGACGAGAGCGAGGGGGATTTGGGGTTGAATGCCTTGAAAAAAGCGTGAATTTTAAGCATTTCTTGTGAATTTTTTGCAATTTTTGTAAAAAATTCACGCAAAAATTCACAAGAAAAACCAAAAAAATTCACAAAAAATAAAGGCAAAAAATGAATTTCATAGACGAATTTCGCGACAAGGACACGATTTTAGCGTTTGCTAAACTCATAAAAAAAGAGGCGCAAAGCCCCATCAACATAATGGAAATCTGCGGCGGACACACGCACAGCATAATGAAATTCGCCCTGCCAAGCATCCTGCCAAAAAGCGTGAATTTCATCCACGGACCGGGCTGTCCTGTGTGCGTGATGCCGCGTGCGCGCATCGATATGGCGTTAAAACTAGCCGCTATGCCAAACGCCATTTTTTGCACGCTTGGGGATTTGCTGCGTGTGCCCGGAAGCACGCATTCGCTACTTGAACTTCGTGCCAAAGGTGCTGATGTGCGTGCACTTTACTCGCCGCTTGAAGTGCTAGAAATCGCCGCGCAAAATGCTGACAAAAGCGTGATTTTCTTTGCCATCGGCTTTGAGACGACTACGCCGATGAGCGCGATTTTGCTTGAAAAAGTGCTTGAAATGGGGCTAAAAAATGTCTTTTTTCACATAAATCACATAGTCGTGCCAGAGCCCATAGATGCGATAATGAACTCGGGCGAGGCGCGTATAAACGCCTTTTTAGGACCATCTCACGTGAGCGTCATCACGGGAAGCAAGATATACGAGCCTTTGGCGGCGAGGTTCAAAACGCCCATCGTGGTGAGTGGCTTTGAGCCTGTGGATATTATGCAAAGTGTCTTGGAGTGCGTGAGGCAGTGCAATGCGGGCAAATTTGAGGTGGTAAATCAATACGCGCGAGCCGTTACGCGCGAGGGGAATTTAAGGGCGCAAACTATGGTAAAAAGGTATTTTGAGCCTTGCGACTTTGAATTTCGCGGACTTGGCGTGATAAAAAACGGCGGGCTGAAACTGCGGGCTGAATTTGACGCGCTAAATGCCGAAAAATGCTTTGATTGCAGTGTGGTGAGCAAAAACGAAAGCAAAGCCTGTATCTGTGGGCAGATTTTAAAGGGGCTCGCAAAGCCCTATGAGTGCAAGGTTTTTGGTAAAGCCTGCACGCCCAAAAGCCCGATAGGTAGCTGTATGGTATCAGGCGAGGGCGCGTGTGCGGCGTATTATAGGTATGGCGGGGGCTTGGGGGAGTGAGGTTTTGTAGAGTAAATTTAGGCGTTTTGAGTGTGAATTTTTTTGGTATTTTGTGTGGATTTTTTATGTGTTTTTTTTGAAAAATGCGAAATTTTGGCGTGAATTTTTTGTGCGGTGCATTGAAAAAAGGTAATTTTTGCAGTGTGGAGTGAAAAATTTATTTTTGTTTGTAAAATTTATAGAAATTTTGTGTAAAATGGCGGATTATGAAAACCAAAGAAACGCTTATCATTAAAAATTTCGGTCCCATTGTTGATGCCAAGATAGATATAAAACCATTTATGGTGTTTATCGGCGAGAGTGGCAGCGGCAAAAGTGTGATTTTAAAAACGCTTGCACTTTGCAGATGGATATATAAAAAAATCAATTTTGCTTCGGTTGTAGCGCATATTGAACCGCGGGACAAAAGCAGAAATATGAAAAATGTTTATAAAAATGTTTATAGACAGGAAATTGGGGATATTAACATAAATTCACTAATCAATCTCTCTGGTTTAAGCGATTTTTTAAATGTTGATGAAGAAGTTGAGATTAAATACTCAATAGATAAAATGTTTAACTTTACAATTAAAATAGTTGATAAAAAAATACGATTAGAAGTTCCTAATGATTTTTATGTTCAAAAAGATGACATACTTTTAGAAAAAATTTCTTTTATCTCGGATGATAGATTTTCTATTCCTACTTTATTGCAAGGAGTTGTTGGGGTTATTC
>CAVJSG010000215.1:763-3273 GCA_963651895.1 Campylobacteraceae bacterium | reverse complement strand
AATAAAAATCCCCCCATATCGACAAAAAATTTAAAAAATTTATACTTTTCTTGCGCAAATTAACAAATTTTTTGTTATAATAACGCGCAATTTAAATTTTACTCGAAAGGAGAACTTATGCAAAGCAAAATGTTATCGACATTTCTTTGTAGCGCAGTAGTTGCTAGCTGTCTTTTTGCGCAACCGCAAGGCAGCGAGCCTGTCCAGGGGGGGGGATTTAGCTTTGGCTCATTTTTAGACGAGCCAAACGACACTCGCCCCGCCTACACACCCGGCGAGCCGCGACCGGGCGCACCACGAGTGAGCGAGCCACGCCCCGCTCAAATCAACACCTATCAGCTCGGCACAGTCGAGGTTACCGCACCTCGTGCCCCTGATGAGAACCCCACAGTCCTTACCGTTACGAGAGAGCAAATGGACAAGCAAGGCTCACTTGATGTCGGCGAAGCCCTACGCTTTCAGCCCGGTTTGTTTCTCATACCTGCCACAAACGGCGGTAGCGGTATTTACATACGCGGCTTTGACGAGTCAGATTCGGGATATTATCTTGATGGTATCCCTGTAAATGACATTTATGACGGCAACGCTGCGGGTGCGACTGACTTGGCGACATTCTTTACCTATGGTTTGAGTGCCATTCAAGTCTCCAAAGGCTACACAAGCCCTGTGTTTAGTGCTGGCAAGATGGGCGGTGCGATAAATTTCGTTAGTTCCGTGCCTGTGCGAAATTTAGAGCTGAATTTAGGCTATAAATTCATCGCAAACAACGAACACCGCATAAATGCCCAAGTGGGTAGGAATTTGGGAAATCAATACTTTCAACTAACCTACTCATATATGACAAGGAAATCGCTACATTACAGCTATGATTTTGTCAATAACAACAATGGCACTTACAGCGGTGCAGGACCCACAGAGATACCAAACACCACTCGTAGAATTTATATGCTAAGCGGTAAGTATGGCTTTTTCTTGGGGGACAACCACGAGTATAGCTTGAATTTCTACCATCAGCACCAAAAATATATGTGGGCAAATGGCAGCAATATGCCCTATGATGACAAAACCGCCTTTTATGTGCTTGGGGACTCCAAATTTAGCGACTTGTTTGGCTTGAACTCAAAAATTTGGTATCATATGAATATGAACTCAACGGGCAATAGGACTAATTGGAGTTCAGTTTATAATGACTACTCCATAGGTATCACTGAGGCTTTGAAATTTGATTTCAGCGAGGACCAAAACTTCAAGCTAGGCTTTACTCTCAAAAACGAGCACCACGATGCTAGGGACTATGAGTCGCTTTTGTCAAAAAGAGAGTGGGATGTGCTAAATCAATCCTACTTCGCCGAGTATGCCCTGCGTGCGAATGATATGCTGCGTTTTGCTTTAAGTGGTAGCTATGATAGGCACGATGGCTTGCGTATCATAAACCGCGAGGAAGTTGATGTAGCTAGTGGCGGAGGCAAAGTTGCGGTAAATCCGCCCAAGCCTGCCACACATAGACACCTTTGGGGCTGGACTTTGCAAGGTATAGCCTACTTCAACCCCATCGAGCCTCTAACCTTTCACGCAAATGTAGGGCATAAGACGAATTTGCCAAAGGTTCGCGCCCTTTATGGTATCGAGGATAGGTATGGCGGCGAAGCCCTAGTGCCAAACAATGATTTGAGAAGCGAAAGCCTCATCAACTACGAAGTGGGCGTGGATTTTGGCTATGCCTTTGATAGCGTAGGCACCTCATCCTTTGGGGCTACTGCCTTTTTCAATGATGTCAATAGTATGATAATCACTGAAATGGTAGATAGCTCGCTATGTGGTGCAACCACTTGCTACCGCTACACAAACGCCTATGATGGCTACTCTGTGGGCGGCGAAATTTACGCTAAACAAGGCTTTTTCGGCGATGCGCTGACACTTGGGGCAAACTGGACGCTTTTGCAAAGGAAATTTAGGATTTCGGAGGCAAGTAGAGGCGATGAAAGCAACAAAAGTAACCCAAAATACTTCACCACTCACCCACGCCAAACCATAAATATGCTAGTGCAAATCGCACCAAGCAGAGACTATGACATAAACCTCAACGGCAGCGTGCAAACCTCCCGCTGGGCTTATGATGGTGTCGGGGAACTTGTGAAACTGCCCACTGTGGTGCTTTTTGACTTAACCACAAACTACCGCCTCACAAAGAGACTATCCCTCACCGCAGGTGCTTATAATCTCTTTGATAGGAACTACAACTACGAGACAAGCTACGCAGACGCTGTGGAGGGCGGCTTCCCCGGACGCCGAGTCTTTGCGGGGTTTGAGTATAATTACCATAGATAATGGTAATGCGTAGGCGTAGTTTTGATGGGCTGCGTGGCGTAGTTGATGGGCTGTGTAGGGCGTGGGTTTGTTTTCGCGCCTTTCACGCCTCTCACGCTTTTCACGCCCTGCGAGTTTTTGTGGGGCGTTGCAAATAATCCGTCATTGCGAGGCTTTGAAAAAGCCGAAGCAATCCACAAACG
>CAVJSG010000215.1:0-753 GCA_963651895.1 Campylobacteraceae bacterium | reverse complement strand
CCCTTAAATCGTCATTGCGAGAATTTGCGTAGCAAATTCGAAGCAATCCATAAACGCACGCAGTGCGTTTTTAAAAATGCAAATTTGTGTTATTTTGCAAATTTGCACCCCAAAAACGCGACAAAATCGCGTAGTGGATTGCTTCGGCGACTTTGTCGCCTCGCAATGACGGCATTTTTGACTTTTGCCTTACTTGCGAAAAAAGTCCGCAATGACAAAATTTCGGCAAAAAGCCGCGCAAAAGGCATTCAGCATAGCGAAGTGTCCGTGGGCGTGTAAGAATTTTGAAATCACTCTTTGCATCTCCCCTATGGATGCTTCCCCGCGAGGCGGGCATTTCGCTACGCTGAATGCGTAAAAAACTAACTTCATCATCAAGGCGGGGCAGCTCGCCTTGAATTTTTGAGCAAAATGCGAAAAATTTTGTTATAATTGTGTCAAAAATTCACAAAAAAGGACGAAATGTCTAAATTCAAAACCCTTGCGTTATGCGCTCTAATGGGCGTTTTACTGACTTTTACGGCTTGTGATGACAGCGCGAATTCAGCGGCAAATTCACAAAATGCCACAAATTCTAGTGCGAATTCTGCCATAAGCGGCGAAAATTCGGCAAATTTAGCGGCGAATTCCGCTCAAAGCGTGAATTCCACGCCGCAAGACTTGTCAAAATACCGCGCACTCTACGCCAAGCCCACAAGCGAGTGGGCAAAGCCTGAACTTGATGCGAGCGTTGCAAACGAGTGGCAAGAGTTT
>CAVJSG010000214.1:0-3299 GCA_963651895.1 Campylobacteraceae bacterium | reverse complement strand
CTTGGCAAAAGCGTTTCGTGCTGATTCAGCTTGTGGATACTTACAGCGGGGTTTGTAGTTTTCATATAAGCGACACTGAAAATTCTTTGGGCGTGGCGAGGGCTATCGCCAAATATATCACACTCTACGGAAAACCGCTTTGCATTAAAAGCGACAACGGCTCGGCTTTCGTTTCAAGGTATATCCAAGAAGTTTTAACACGCCTAAACATAGAGCACAAGCGAACGCCTGCTTATAGCGGCTGGTGTAAGCCTTATGTGGAGCGAAATTTTGGGCGTTTGCAAAATCATCTAACTGAATGGATGAAAGGATTTATAGGGCACAGCGTGGCGCAAAGGCAGGCTGTGGAATTCTTTTTCAGCAGACAACAACGCCGCTTAAAGCGAGGGCAAAAGTCAAATTATGTGGATTTACACACGCTGGCTGAGCTTGGCGAGGCTATTGATAAATACGCTGCTGGGGTTATGAATAATAGCTATCTCGCACGCCTTAACACCACGCCCACGAAAGCCTACAATGAAAAGGCAAACGAGGCTATTGCGATGAATGCCTTTGATTTGCAAACGCGCCTCACCACACTGCAAAGGCGACCTGTGGGTAAAAAGGGCATAGCTTACGGCGGGCTTTACTACTACAATGTGAAATTTTTTAACCACGACTTCGTTTTTGTGGCGGAAAACATAAACAACACGCGCGAGCTTTTTGTCTATGATGAAAATAGCAACTTTTTAGGGGCTGCGAGGGCTTTGGATAGCGAAAAAGGCGTGGATGCTGAAACTGCAAAACGCTCACAAAAGCATTTCAAAAAGCGTTTGAAAGAAGTAAAGCGCGAGATGGGCGAGGCTTATGTTAGGACTCGGGGCAAAACGGCTGAAATTTACGCTCAAATTGAAGCGAAAATGCCAAAAACCAAAAAACCTGCGAAAATCGATTTAAGCGATATGATGGTTGCCACTGCCCTTGAAAGTGCTGCTATCGCAAAGGCTGCGGGGGATGAATTTGCAAACGAAATGCGCGAGCTGGCAGCCAAAAGCGAGGCAAAGCCTGTAATCAAAAGGGATTTAAGCTGGGAGAGTGCCATCGCAAAGCACGAGGGGGATGAGTTATGAGCTTGCTTGCGGTGAGTGTGATTTTATTTAGTTTAAATATCGTCATCGGCGCGAGCTTGCTGGCTTACATTTGGGCAGATTTAGATAGTAGGAATGGCAAATGAAAGACTTGTTTGAGTGGGTGCTGGTGTTTTTGGGGGTGTTTGTGGCTGCTGTGTTAGCGGTGTTTGTTGAATTCATACATTTAAAGGGCTTTTAAAGCCCGTTTTAAAGGGATTTAAACGGGTTTTAAAAGCCTTTTAAAAGGGGGCAAACAACCCCCAAATAAAAGGCAAATTCTCAAAAAAGGAGAGAAAATGCAAAAATTCTTTGCAAGTATAACCAAGATTCATAAGATTTTGGTTAATGACTGCGAAAAACGCTTTAAAAGGCGGCTCATTCGCGGCGAGCGGGCTGGCTACTCCACGCGTTTTTTTGAGGCGAGGGGCGGCGAGATTTTCCAAAAAGCGAGCGGTAAATTCGTGGATTTTGTGAAAGGGGCGGTGCGATGAGAATTTCACCACTTTTAAGCGTAAATTTCAACGAAAGCAAGGCGCGTGAGCGTTTTGAGGCTCGTTTTGAGGCGATTGCTCGGGCAAAAGAGATGGATGCGCTTGAAAAAGCGCGGATTGAGGAGAGGCAAAGGGAAAGCCTTGAAGTGAGCGCGATAAAAAGGGACTTTGAAACGCGTTTAAATATACTTGTCTAAAAATCTCAAAAAAAAAGGAGAGAAAATGCAAAATTTAGACTTAAACAAGGTTCGCGCCGACTTGGAACTCTTTATGGGCGCGGAGGCAGTGAGCCAAAAAGCTATTTCACGCGCTTTGGGCGTGAGCGACACGGCTATTTCGCAGTTTCGCCGCGGCGAATACAAGGGCAAGGCGGACGCGCTAGCACAAAAAATCGCGCTTTACCTTGAAAACTACACGCAAAAGGGCGACAAAAAGCCCTTGAAGGCAGATGAGCTTTTCATCAGCAGCGATTTCAAATACGCGAAATTCGTCATTGATGAGGCGGTGCGTGAAAAGGAAATCGCCATCATTACAGGCACAGCGGGCAGTGGCAAAAGCACCATCGCGGCTGCGTGGGCGAAGCAGCACCCAAACGCGATTTTAATCGAAGCCACCTTGCATACCACGCCAAAGGTGCTTTTAGAGGAAATCGAGCACGCACTGCGCTTGCCACAAGCCAAAAACTGCCACGAGAAAATTCTCGCCATTTCAAAGGACTTAAAAAGGCGTGATGTGGTGCTTTTGATAGATGAAGCCGAGCATTTAAGCGTTAAAGCATTAGAGGATTTAAGGCGCATTTGGGATTTTAGCGGCGTGCCGCTAGTGCTTTTTGGCACTGAAATTTTAATGCGAAATCTTATGGGTAAAAACGGCGAGCTTAGGCAGCTTTACAGCCGAATCGGCGGCAAATGGCAACTTAAAGGGCTTAGCAAGGACGAGTGTGCCCAAGTTACCACGGATGGCGTGTGGAACTACACGCAAGGAAATTTCCGCAGCAGTATTAAACTCTTTAAACGCGCCACTCGACTTGCAGAAATGCACGGCACTGCGCTTGATGGGGACATTTTGGCGTCTGCTGTTTCGATGATAATTCTTTAAGGGGGCGGCGATGAGTGATGAAATGAAAGCCCTGCTTGATGAGATTTTAAACGAGGTGCGCGAGCTGCGCCGAGAGCTAGAAGCTGCGAAATTCAAGCCCGCGCAAAAGTATGTTTTAGGCGGGATGTCCATAAAAGAGTGGTTAGAGAAATACAACCCAGAAGTGAGCCATAAAACTTTTTTAAGGCGAATTCAGCGAGGTTGGAGCGTGGAGAGGGCTGCCAAAGCCCCCAAAATGCAAGCAAGCGAAAGCGATTTGAGCGCGTGGAAAGAGTCAATGCGAGGGGGTGCGCTGTGAAAGCTCTAAAACCAAACCGCGCAATGCTAGCAAGCCGCGAAAATGCCACTAATCGCCCCGCGTATAAAATCGCAACCGCCTTTTATCGCCGCGATTTTTTCACGCTCGATGCTGCCAAACGCCACGCGGACGAGCTTTGCGAAACAAGGAATTGGCAGTTTGCGCTTGTAAAGGAGTATTTTAGCGGTGCGGTGGTTTATACCGCGAGAAAATCAACCCTCGCCGCAAGGGCGGGGGCTTTATCGGCAAAGGACAGCAAATGCACGAACTAGCTATGCTTTATGTGGCTTGGATGCTTGTGGG
>CAVJSG010000213.1:1978-3303 GCA_963651895.1 Campylobacteraceae bacterium | reverse complement strand
TAATTTCGAAACTTTTTTAGAAAAAATCTTTTCATTTTTTAATACAAGCTAACTCATAAGCTTTTTTATGTTACAATCAAATTTTGAAAACAACTTCAAAATGCGAGAAGTGGTAATGTTTAGTTTTGGATTTAGGCTCGCTCTTTTGGCTTGTGCGATGGCGTTCGTGCCCCTTTTTGCCAAGGATTATAGCATAGACAAGGGCTCGAAGGTCGGTTTTAGGATAACCAAATACCTCATAATGAGCGTGGAGGGCGTGTTTAGGGAGTTTAGTGGGCATTTGCGCCTCGATGAAAACGGCGCCATCACCGCCCTAAACATACAAGCCGTGAGCGATTCGGTAAGCACAGGCAAGGCAAAGCGCGATAAACACGCGAAAGAAAAGCTACTAAACGCCGCCCAGCACCCATTTATCAAGCTCTCGCTCGTCTCATACAAGCTCAAAAGCCCAAACGACAAGCGCACAGGCATCCTTGTCGCCAAGCTAACACTATGTGGCAAGAGCAAAAAAGTGAGATTTAAAAGCACCCTCGACACCAGCCAAAGTGCGCCCAAACTCTCATTAGAAGGGAGTTTCAACAGCAAGGACTTCGACATAAAAGGCTCGCTAACCAGCTCAAACACGGTGGATTTGATACTAGACACTGCGTGGGGTGAGTAGGGCAGGGGTTGTTTGCACTTTTTGTGCCTTCGCAACTACACGCCACACCAGCTACCGCTTGCAATAATAAATCGTCATCATACTGTGCGAAACAAAGTATCCACGAAATGAAGTTTCCAGAAGATTAAGTGTTGTTTGTATTTATAGTTTCTAAGTTTTTTTTAATAAAAAGATAAAATGATATATTTCAATATCTATTAAAAAATAAGACGGTTATAAAATATCGAAATTTTCACTCCATCACAAGTTTCATTAGATAAAATTCCTCGCCGGCGGTGATTTTAAGGGCATTTCCGCCGCATTTTGGGCAAAAAAATGATTTTCCGTCAAGTTCGCCGCTAAAACCGCACGCGCACTCGCCTTTTAGCGGCTCATCCTCCATAAAAAGCGTGGCGTTTTCGCACTTTGTGCCTTGCTTAAAGCTCTCAAAGCAGAGTTTAAACTGCTCCTTGTCTATGCCGCTTAAAACGCCGATTTTCGTGTGAATTTCGCTGATTTTGCTCGCATTTTGCGCCCTAGCGTTATCCTCGCAAAGCTCGATGAGAGCGGCAACCACGCTTAACTCGTGCATTTTATTTATCCTCTAAAAAGCATTTTAAATTTCTAAATTTTCCATTAAAAATTTAGCAAAATTCACACCATTTTACAACCCAAAAATTCCAAA
>CAVJSG010000213.1:0-1824 GCA_963651895.1 Campylobacteraceae bacterium | reverse complement strand
CTGTGCGTAGGCGAAATTTTCCTCGATAACAACCCCCATATAGCCCGCTCCAAGTGCAATTAAAAGCACCGTAAGCACCCATTTGTAAGTCAGCCATCTGTGCCTAAAAAAGCCCCATTTTGTGAAAACGCCATACAAAATCGCCACCACCACGATGCCCACGCCGCCCGGGATAAGAAAGTATTTATCCACAATCAAATGTGCCCACGCCGCCATATACATCATATCCTTTGTTTGCGGCTGCGCCACTAGCATAATGCTCACAAGTGCCATCACGCCACCTATCCACATAATGCCAAAGAGCAAATGGCAGATTTTTAGGACTTTAAGCCCCCGCGCACCTAGTGTTTTCATAGTTTATCCTTTTAAATCTACAAAATCGCAAATTTTGATTTTTAATTGTAATGAAAAATTGTAAATTTTTGTGAATTTTGTCTAAAAATTCACGCAAATTCAGCAATTTTAAACCCCAAAATTCACGCGATTTAACCCAAAATCCCCCAAATTTCCCTAGCAAATTCTCGGCAAAAGCTCGCCCTTTGGGGCTTCTAAAAAGCGTTTCGCCCCATAAGCATTTTGCAAAATCACGCGCGAACCGCCACTTTCTAGCACTTCGCCGATGACGGCGGCGTTTTCGTTGAATTTTCGCAAAATCTGCAAAGCCCGCTGCTCGTGGGCTTTTTCCACACACAGCACGAAAGTGCCCTCGTTTGCCAGCTCGAAAGCCTCATAGCCAAAAAGCTCGCAAACGCCCTTGACTTCGTCTTTCACGGCGATTTTATCCTCGCGCACGAGTGTGTCGAGCCCACTCTGCCTCGCCCATTCGTTCAAAACCGCACTTAACCCACCCCTCGTGGCATCTCGCATCGCTACAACTTCGACATTTTCACGCAAAAGGCTCAGCACCTCGTCTTTCAAGCATTTGCAATCGCTGCTAACACTTGCTTCAAGGGCGTTTCGCTGCACCAGCACCGCCGCTCCGTGCCGCCCAATGTCTCCTGAAAGCAGCACAGATAGCCCCGCGCGGATGTTTTTGCTCTCGCAAGCCCTGAAAATTCGCCCAAAGGCTGTGGTGTTAATGTAAATTTCATCGCCCTTGCCCTTTGGCACGACTTTCGTGTCGCCGCAAACTACCTGCACACCTGCTTTGTCGCACTCTTTTTTTATGCTAGACACGATTTTGTCAAGTTTTTCCACGCTTAAACCCTCTTCGATGATGAACGCAAGGCTTAAAAATTCAGGCACAGCCCCCACCATCAGCACATCATTTACGCTGCCGCAGACGCAGAGTTTGCCGATATTTACCTCATCGTCTAAAAATATGGGACTTAGCGTAAAAGAATCCGTGCTAATGGCGAATTTGCCGCATAAATTTAGGGATTTTTGTGAATTTTGGGTTGAAAATTTGGCATTTTGTGAATTTAAATTTTTACATAAATTTTCACTCAAATTTTGGCTAATTTGCGAATTTAAATCTCCACTTTGGGCTGAATTTTTACTTAAAATTTGTTCGCCACTTTGTGAATTTTTTGTGGAAATTTGAACTGAATTTTCGCTAGAATTCACGCCGTCTTGTGAATTTTCGCTTAAATTTAGGGAATGCTGTGAATTTTTTGCTGAATTTTGTGAATTTTCGCCCAAAAATTCGGTATTTTGTGCTAAATTTAGAGCCTCGCCTTGCGTAGAATTTAAAGCCGAATTTTCGCTATTTTGCGAAAACTCCACTATCGCCGCATCGTTTGCATCCCTTAAAATCTCATTGTCAAGGACCTTAAAAAGCCCTTGCAAAAGCTCGTTCATCTCCTCGCCCCCGCCCCCATGGGC
>CAVJSG010000212.1:0-3310 GCA_963651895.1 Campylobacteraceae bacterium | reverse complement strand
AATTTAACTTAAAATAGTGCGAAAAGTGCAAGAAAATTTAAAGTAAAACCCCTTTTTAAGCCCATTTCACCCCTATTTAAACCCTATAAAACTCTCAAAATTTGCCCATTTAAAAAAGCTCTCCACGCGCGTAAAGCCCGCGTTTGCAAGCATTTGCGCGTTTTCTTTACTGCTGTAAGGCACTAGCACATTTTCAAGGGCTTCTCGCTTTTTGGCTACTTCAAGGCGCGAGTAGCCCTGCGTTTGCTTGAAGTCCCCGTAAATGTCGATGATGCTTTTTGCTAGTGCTTTGTCCTCGTAGATGATTTTCTCGCTCATCACGAAAAAGCCGCCCGCGCGCAGTTTGGCGTGAATTTTGCTCGCCAAAGCCTGTCTTTGTGGGGGGCGGATAAACTGCATAGTGTATTGAGCTATGAAAATATCGCACTCTGGCAGCTCTATGTCGTTTAAATCCCCCTGCACAAAGGCAATCTGCGCCCCAAAAGCCGCGCTTTTATTTTTAGCATTTTCTATCATAGCGGGCGAGCTATCTATGCCCGTGAGCCTATATGATGGGCTTTGGCGCGAAAGTTCGAGCAGCAAATTCGCAGTAGAACAGCCCAAATCGCAAATTTTCGCGTTTTTTTCCCCCAAATGCGCCACAAGTGCGACTATGAGTGCGAGATTTTGCCGATAAAAAGGCACTGAGCGGTTTATCATATCATCAAAAACGCTGGCGACTTTTTCGTCAAATTCAAAGAGTTTTTGCGGCGGATTTTGAAAAATCGTGTCCTTCATAGTGCCTCCCGTAAGCATTTGCGCGCGTTTTCGCAGTCTTTTAAAATTTGATTTTTTAGCAAAGTTAAATCCTCAAATTTTTGATTTTGCCTTAAAAATTTCTTAAAAATCAGCTTGATTTTTGCATTTTTTTCTAAATTTTGCGCGTTTTTTGGGGCGAAATTTTCATCAAGTATATGCGCCTCAACGCTGAATTTGCCGTCAGTTGAGCGCAGTCCCAAAAAGCAAACGCCCTTAAAAAGCTGATTTTGCACCTCGCAAAGGCAAGCCCACACGCCGCTTTTGGGCAAAAAATAGTTTTTTGTGTCTAAATTCAAAGTTGGCACGAGTTTTTTGCCCCCCAAGCCCTGCCCCTTTATAAGAGTGCCGCACACCGCGTAAGCCCTGCCTAGTAGGGCGTTTGCGCACTCTAAATCGGCGTTTTGCAGGCATTCTTTGATTTTTTTAGAATGCACGCTAATGCCCTTAAATTCATAGTCTTTAACGATAATTACCTCGTAATCGCTGATTTTTTCAATGTCTGCCGCCGCCCAAGCCCTGTTTTTGCCGAAGCGAAAGTCCTCGCCTACTACGAGGGTGCGTAAATTTGTGAATTTTTGCCTTAAATTCGCCAAAAACTCGCCCCCGCTTAAATCCTTAATGCGCTCAAAATCCGCGAAAATCAGCTCAAATTCGCACAAATCTTGCAAGCACTCTTTGGGCGTTAGCCTGTCGTTTTGAAATTTATCGATGATGAAAAGTGCCGAATTTGCGGGGTTTAGCTGCCTTAAAAGCTCTCTGTGCCCCAAATGCAGCCCATCAAAGCAGCCCAGAGCCAAAATTTCAACGCTTTGAGTAGAGGTAGAAAAACTCGACATTTCCTTCCTTTCCTTTGATTTTGCTCGCAGCACAGCCCTTAAAAAGCCAGCCCAGCCGAGCGCACTCTTTTTCAAAGTCTGCTCTTGCGGCGTTTATGGCTTTTTCATCTCTTACAACGCCCTTTTTATCGCGCTTTGCTTGCAGTCCCACTTCAAATTGAGGCTTGAAAAGCAGCACTATCAGCCCTTTGGAGAGCCTATCTATGTGGCAAAGCAGCTTTTTTAGGGACACAAAGCTCACATCGCAGCTTATCAGCTCAAATTTTTGCTCGCTTTCATAGTCTTTAATGTCCGTATTTTCAATGCTTTGCACGCGTTTGTCTTTTTTTAAAATTAGCGAAAGCTGATTTGAGCCCACATCAAGGGCGATGACGCTTGATGCGCCATTTTCAAGCCACACTTGCACAAAGCCCCCAGCCGCAGAGCCTATGTCTAGGCATTTTCTGCCCACCACATCCAGCTCAAAGTCCTGCAAAAAGCCTTTTAATTTAAGCGCGGCACGGCTAGGATAAATTTCATCCAAAATTTCAAGTTTTAAATCCTCAAAATTTAAGATTTGCGCCTCATTTGGCGCATTTTTAAGCAAAGAATTCACGCAAAATGAGCCTTTGTAGGATTTGGCATTTAACAAAACACCCTTGCTTTCGATAAGTTCTAAGGCTTTGTTGCGCGAGATGCCTAGCTTTTGGGACACGAAAATGTCAAACCTCACGGCAATCCCCTTTGCAAAGACTTTTTAAGCTCATCCCTTTCGCCGCTCAACCACCAAATGCCGATTTCAAGGGCATTTTTATCCAAAAGCCCCTTGATTTTGGCTATTTGCTCCCTGTAAAACTCGTTTTGCGCCGCTATGCTCGTTAAATTCAGCTCCGTCAAAGGCTGTTCGAGGTTTGCAAGCAGAATCGAAACTCTGTCTTGATATTTGGGCTTTATGCTGAGGCTTTCATCATAAAAAAGCAGCGTCAAAGCCCCTAAAAATAGGCTCGCAAGCAGGTTCATTTTACCCTTTAAAGTGTAGCTGCAAAGCAGGGCAAAGGACGCGCAGAGGACGAAAAAATTCACAAATTCAAAGCAAAAAACTATGCAAGTGGCGGCGAAATTATCCAGCCAAAAAAGCGTGAAATTTTTAAGCACTATTAAAAAATGCAAAGCCTGCGAAAGCGTGTCTAGGGGCACAAAAACCGAGACTTTGTAGGTGTCGATGAAGTTGTTTATGTAAAAAAACGCGTCCATTTTTTCGGCAAAAATCGCCTTTGCCAGCGCGTAGAAAAGTGCGGTGAAAAGGGCGCTCGCGGCGATGACGCGCAGGGTGTTGTAGGGATTTTTGCGAAATTGCGTGCTTAAAATTCGCCGCAAAGCCGCGAAAAATAGCGGAAAAAGCACGAACAAAAACGCCAAATCCAGCCAGCTTGCATACATTAAATTCAGCCCCAGCGAGGCGGTGCCAAGCAGGGCGATGAGGGCGCAAAGTGCGGCGAGTAGGGTGTTTTTGCGCGTTAGGCGGTAGAAAAGTGCCTGCCTGTGCAGCGTGGCTTTTTTTATGATATTTTTGCGCGCCCAAAAAATGATGAAATTTTCCCTGTAAAGTGCGAAAAATGGGGCAAGCAAAAAGGCACAAGCGAGCGCAAAATGTTGCCAGCTCAGCACAAAAGCCAAAAGTCCCATCATCGCTAAAA
>CAVJSG010000211.1:0-3321 GCA_963651895.1 Campylobacteraceae bacterium | reverse complement strand
TCAACCCAAAAACCCAAATTTGCGACAAAAAATTTCACAAATCTAGCTTCATCGTAAGTCCGTGTTGCCAAAAGGCGCATTCTAGGCGAGTTACGGTGTAAAAAATGTCGCTGAGTTTTGCAAATTTCGCCTCGCTAACCGCGCTCGTGTAGGCATTGACAAAGGCTTGAAATTCGGCAATTTCGTGCTGAAATTCAGCCCCCGCATAGGTGCGTATCCAGCTCTCATAAGGATGCCCTGCAAGCCCCTTTTCGCCAAGCTTTGCGTGGATTTCGCGCCCGATAAAGCCGTAGCCAACGGCACACGAGCTAAGTGCGACTAGCATATCGATGAAATCCCCACTGCTTGCGACACTTTGCATATAGCGCGTGTAGGCGATATTGACAAGGCTCTCGGCGCGAACGCCTAGCTCATCGGCTCTCACGCCCATTTGCAAAATGCTTTTGTGTAACGCCAGCTCGCCATCGACTATGTAGTTTTGAAAACGCATCGCAAAGCGCAGTTCGGCGGGGGTTGCAGCGGAATTGGCAAGCAGGGCGTAGCATTTGGCGTAGTTTAGCAGGTAAATATAGTCTTGTTTTAGATAAAAGAGAAAGTTTTCCTGCGGCAATGTGCCGTTTTCTAGGGCTTTGACGAAGTCGTGGTGCAAGTAAGCGTCCCAAATTTCAGCGTTTGCTTGAAGCAATCTATCAAAAAGCATTGTGCGTCCTTTGTTTGAAAGTGTTTTTTATATTTGTTTTTTACGAAATTTTAAATTTTTTGCATTTGTTACACTCGTCTCACAGCGACAAATTTGGGCGATTTTTAGGACAAAATTTGCAAAAATTCATACCCCAAAGTCCATAAAGCTCTAAAATTTATACAAAACCTGTTCGCGAAAGGTGTTTTAGCACTATTTGCGAGTTCATTTTTTGTGCAAAGGTAGGAATACCAAGCCAAAAAATCGAAGTTTTTGTTGTATTTTAGCCTAGTTTCGCCCACAAACTCATCTTTTCGTCACTGCCAAACCCGTCAGTGCTCGTTTTGCCTTATACAGCCTACGCACCCAGCCTCAAATCAAAGGGCAGCGTGTAGTCCATCATTGCGTAGCCAAAGGCGTTTTGCCCCTGCGAGAGCGCTAGCCACGAGCCCTTTTGGTAGAAAATTTCCCTGCCAAAGTCCAATTTTACACTGCCAGTGTCCTTTATGGCGTTTAGCGTGAGCCTATCTTTCTTGCCATAGCTTATGCCGCCCAAGGTCGCATCGAGCCCGTAAGCCTTTAAAAGCACTCTAATGTCAAAAAGCTGAGCGTTTGCAGCGTTAGCACTGCGTTTAAAGTGCGAATTTATGGCATTTGCTAGATAACTAGACTTCACACCGAGCCTAAAATCCTCGCTCAAAGCCAGCTCATATTTTAAATTTAGCATCCAAAGTTCGGCGGTGTCGCGCCAGTGTACCCCAAAGCTCGGCTTTAAGCCCGCCAAACTCACCAAATAGGGCTGCACCGTATAAATTTTGCTTGTAGAGCCTTGAATTTAGCTCGCCATCAAATCCCAAGGCAGTAAAATCCACCGCATCCCCATCACTTGGGGCAAAAATCCCGCCAGAACCCTCGAAGCTATCCACGCCAAAGGCTACTAGGCGCAGATTGTCGGTGGGTGCGTAAATCGCCCTAGCCGCCATCCCCACGAAATCGGTAGTCCAAATAATTTTAAGCTCTTGACGCCCCAAAAGGGCTTGCCTTAGGGTGATAGGATTTTTCGTAGCCGCGCCATAGCCTCTATATCCGTCATTTTGGTCGCTGTTGTAAAAAAGCTACCCATAAATTTTAAAGCTCTTAACAGTGTCAAAACCAACGCCCAGTGCGGATTTGAAGCGATGCTCTTGTCTGCTTGTGATGCCCCCAGCCTCTAAATCTTGGCTGTTTTTAGCCCACGAGCTCGCCTCGTAGCGATACCCTGCGTATCCGCTAAACTCGGCGTTTTTGATATACTCCAAACCAGTGGCGCAAAGTGCCTCAAAAGTAGCCAAGACCGCAACTAATGCTAATTTCATCTTTTTCATAATTTTTCTTTTAAAAATTTAAAAACTTTGCAAATTTGCCCCACCAAAATTTGCAAGATTTTTAAAAAACGGGCGAAAATTAACGCTTTATGCCGTCATTGCGAGCGTAATGAAGCAATCCATAACGATAAATTTGGATTGTTTCGGTTTAACCGCCCGCAATGATGAAATTTTGTGAATTTTTACCTTAAATTTCGATTTTAAAATTTGGTAAGCCAAAATTCCTCAAATTCAAGCCTATTTTATCCTCCCATCGCCCTCATTATCGTAAAAAACACCTCCGTGTCCTCATCGTAGGGATATTGCCCTTATACTCCTCGCCCTGCAAATGTGGGTTTGCGTAGTATTCGCCGTTTTTTTTCTATGGTCGGGCTGCTGGGGGCTTGGCAAAAGCCATAATACGCCTTGTAGTTGGGGTGGTTCGCCCATTGCATAGTTAGGGTGATGTCCGCGTTGGGGTCGTCCGGAAAGCCGTCTGCATCGGCATCTTTGAAGGTTGGAAACACCGAGCTATCATAGTGCGCACGGCTTCACGCCAACTTTTGCCGTCTTTTTCGTGGTAGGTCCCTGTGATGCTGGCTCCGTGTGCGTAGTCAGCTACCATGATGACTATGGTATCGCCGCGTTTTTTGGCAAAGCTAACCGCAATTTACACGGCTTTGTCAAGCTCTATGGTATCATAAGTGGCGCGCTGCCAGTCCATTTTGTGTAGCTGCTTGTCTATGCTCGCCCTCTCGACCATCAGAAAAAAGCCGTTTTTGTTTTGGATCAGCGTTTCAAGGGCGATTTGAGTCATTTGCATCAAATTTGGCTCAGCGTTAAATTTACCAAGCACTGCGGGGTCTTTGAGCACCTCTCTATCCAAATAAACATTCATATTATCGAGGTTGTAAAGCATCAGCAAACGCTTCGCGCCCCTTGATTTTTCAAGCTCGTTTATTAAACGACACCGCATAGCCTTCGTTTTTGAAAAGCTCGATGAGGTCTTTGTCGTCCTTGCGCTTCGAGCCAGCCTCTAATGAGTTTTAAATGTAGAAAATCAACAGAATTTGTATGAATTTTTGCCTTATGTTGGGGAAATTTTTTGCACGAAATTTTATACGAATTTTTGGTTGCGAATTTTTATGCTTTGCTTAAAATTTTATGCTAAAATGCGTTTTTTGCGAGGTTTAAGATGAAGGATTTGCGAGACATTCCCCAAATTTCAGCACTCATCGAGGATGAGGCGTTAAAAAATGAGCCACTTTTTTTGAAAACGCATTTTGCCAAGCTCGTGGT
>CAVJSG010000210.1:0-3383 GCA_963651895.1 Campylobacteraceae bacterium | reverse complement strand
GTAAGTGGCGTGGTTTTGGCTGCGAATTATTATAATGTAAGCGGCACAAAATCAAGCCCAAGCAGTGCAAATTCTAGTGCAAATTCAAGCGTTAGCGCGAATTCAAGCGCAAATTCCGTGAATTTAGTCGCGAATTCAGCAAATTCAAGCCTTAATGGTGTGCTTTTAGCCGAAAATAGGGCAAATTCAGCCACTAGCGGCATAATTTTAGCCGAAAATGGCGTGGATTCAAATGCAAATTCAGGTGCAAGCAATGCGAATTCAGTCGTGAATTCAGCCACAAATTCAGCTCCAAGTGCGAGTTCAAATGCTGAAAATATCGTAAGCTACGAGCTGGAAGCTGTGGATATAAGCGCCAAAGCCGAGTATGAGGAGTATAGCTCAGGGCAGGCGGTTAGCCGCGAGATGATGGAGCAAACTTCTAGCGGAAATGGCGACATTTCAAGCGTTTTAAGGACATTGCCAAATGTCGTAACCCCAAACAACTCTCGCAGTTCAAATATGCCCGGCGAAATCGATGCCGCAAACATAAGCATTAGCGGCGGTTTGCCTTATCAAAACAGCTATCAGCTCGATGGTTTTGAAATCAACAACGACATAGACCCCGCAGGACAAAATGATATGGGAATGACGCCCGTTCGCCCAAGAAGTGGGCGCAGTTTGGGGCTTAACATAGACACTTCATTGCTTGATTCTATCGTGGTTTTGGACTCAAATATAGGCGCGCAGTATGGGAGATTTGGCGGCGGCGTGGTGCAAGCAAATGTGAGAAAGCCGCGAAAAGACGGCTGGCACGGCAATTTTTCGGCACAACTTGTAAATTCAATGACAACCAAACAAAGATTATACGAAAGCCCATTTTATTCACTCAACTCAACAAACGAAAACTATCAACCAAATTTTTACATATATATCTTTCGAGCGAGCGTGGATGGCTATTTTACCGATACTTTGGGAATGTTAGCGAGCTTTTCTACCACGAGGGTAACGATACCCTTGCAGCTTACAAGCGAGGAAAAGCAAGACCAAAAGCGCGTTAGCGATAATTTTTATGTGAAGTTTTTTTGGACACCAAGCGATGATTTTAATTTAGAATACAACTTCGCCTATATGCCCCAAAGCAACACTTATTTTTACCCAAACCGCAAGAATTCAGCCTATTCGCAAGATAGCGGCGGCATACAAACAGGCTTAAAGGCACTATGGAACACGGATTTGGGGCTTTGGACAAATCAGCTAAATTGGAACAGATTAGAGCATTCACGCCGCTCTGACACAAACATAGTTATGCCTGTCGATGGACCTAATAAATCGCTTGATGCGGTTGAGGGGCAAGTGGGCGGCATAGACCAAATTCAAAACGATATAAATTTCAAAAGCGATTTTGTCTTTGAGCCTGTGAGCGCGTGGATAAGCACGCACACCTTCCGCGTGGGCGTAGAGACGATTTATCAGCACGCTATGTATGATAAATTCGAGCCTACTTATATGTATTGGTATAGCGTGGCTAGAAGTGCTGTGGCTTTAAGCACGGATTGGAACGGGCAGCCTGATAGCTTTGGCAACATTTCCGCTACAAGCACGCACTTTTTGCCACTTTTGGGAGTCATTAGGGGCGATAAATTCTCGCTTGCTGGGCTTACTTATGCTGCTTATGGCGAGGATGATATAAATTTTGATTTAGGCGGCGGAGGCGACATAAACGCAAGGCTTGGCGTGAGGCTTGATGGGGATGATTATCTAAACAAGCTTAAATTTGCCCCGCGTTTTTCACTGCAATATGTAGCCCCTTGGAAAAGCGAGTGGGAAAGTGCGCTAACCTTTGGTGCGAACCGCTATTATCAAAGGAATTTGCTCACTTATCGTTTTTATGACAAGATGACAAATAACAGGACTATTTATTGGCGTTGCGGACCAAATGGGGCTTGGACGGCTGATGCTACTTATAAGGACCCGTCAAAGGGTTCTGGGGGAACTACGGTAAATTTAGGCACGCTTTGCCCTAGTGCTAATAGCGTTACTTTAAAAAATGGGCAGACGCTCGACAAGGTAAATTTCAGCTCCGCAGTTTTTGGCACAAGCAACCTTTTAAAAGACTTGGATGTGCCTTATGATGACGAGCTGATGGGCGCGTTTAGTCAAAATTTAGGCGGCTTGTTTAACGCTACCTTCAAATACATAAACAGGCAAAGCAAAAAGCAAGTAATGCAAGAAATGATTAGAGAGGGCAGCAGAAATGTCGGCTATTGGGGCAACAACGGCTGGACGAAAAGCCACATTTTTACCCTAGTGCTTAAAAACATAGCCCCCATAAAGACAGGCAGTGTAGAGCATTTTTACCAAGCGAGTTTGGATTACACAAATGTCAAGCGAAATTTCATCACTTATAGCGATGATTTTGACGCAAGCAATAGCATAACGCTTGATGGCAAAAGCGTAAAATGGGAGGATGTGCGCCAAATTTACAAACAACCGCTGACTTTCAAGCTAAACACCACGCATATTTTTCATTATGGCAAGATAAATTTGTCGTGGAGCAACCTTTTCACCGCGAGGGGCAGCTATGAGAGAGTGATTTACACGGCGAGCAACACCTACGAAACCCTAAAATTCGGCGGTTCGTTTAATTGGGATATGAGGCTGGGCTTGGATACGGGCAATTTTTATGTGAATTTGGATGTTTTAAATGTGCTTGATAGCAAAAAACTTATGCCCATCGGTGCTGAAAACGGCGCGCTGCTTTACTATGGCAACATAAACGCGCAGGCAAACATACTTGCCTACGAACTTGGGCGGCAGTTTTGGGTGCAAATAGGCTATAAATTCTAAATTTGATTGAAAAAGCTTAAATTCCAAACTAAGGAGGAAACAATGTTAAGCGACACTATCACACGCGAAAATGTCAAGCAGCTAGTGGCGAACTTTTACGGCAGGGTGCGAAAGCACGAGGCTTTGGGACCGATTTTCAACGGCGCCATCGGCACCACAGACGAACTTTGGGACGCTCATATCGAGCATATCACGAAGTTTTGGGAGAAAATGCTCTTGGATAAAGAGGGTTTTAGCGGGCAGCCGCTGAAAACGCACATAAATTTGCCCTCTTTTCCGCCCGAGCGTTTCGCCGACTGGCTAGGGCTTTGGGAGCAAACGCTGAATGAAATTTACACGCCGCAGGTGGCGAGTGGGATTTTGGCAAAGGCAAATCAAATCTCACAACGCTTTAAATCCGTCATTTATGATGGCGGCGAGGGCGGCGGCGCAGGGTGCGGCTGCGGTTGTGGGCACTAAATTCGTCATTGCGAGCCTTGACGAGCGCGAGCAAGTCAAGGCGTGGCAATCCACAGCCTGCCCGCTGTTAGCGTGGGCTATTTTAGAAAGTGCGT
>CAVJSG010000209.1:0-3440 GCA_963651895.1 Campylobacteraceae bacterium | reverse complement strand
AGGACAAAAAATGAATGATTTAAATTTCAAAAACCAAGTCTTTTACCATTCTAGCACTCAAATGCACGAGTTAAGCAACGAAAGCGTGAATTTAATCATCACTTCGCCGCCCTATTTTAACATAAAGGATTATTCCTTGACAAAGGGCAGTAAAACGCAGGACTTTGGGGCGTTTGCGGATTATGATGAGTTTATAAACGCAATGCCTATGCCAAAAAAGGCACTAAAAACGCATTATAATCGCCACATTTATGATTTAAACGCCGACATTCAGCACAGCATTTTAAGTCAAACGCCCTTTTACCTTTACGACACTTACATTTGGAACAGGACTTATCACGGCAGAACAAAGGATTTAATGTTTGGCAGCTACCCCTACCCACGAAATTTTTACAGCCAAAACACAAGCGAATTCATCACTATCTATGTCAAGGACGGCAAGCCCTGCGCCGTGCCAAGCGAAATTAAGGAACAAAGCAAACTTACACAAAGCGAGTGGCTAGAATTCACAAAGCACATTTGGGACATTACACCGCCAAATAAAAGCGATGAGGCTTATGATTTGCACCCTGCGATAATGCCAAGTGAAATTCCCTACCGCCTTATAAAAATCTTTAGCTTCGTGGGGGATTTGGTTTTAGACTGCTTTGCGGGTAGCGGCACTACGCTAAAAGTAGCAAGGGAGCTTAAACGAGACTTCGTAGGATACGAGCTTTACGAGCATTACAGGAACATAATTGAAAATAAAATCTCTTATACGCCAAGCTTATTTGAAAATCAAAGGACACAAAATGCGTGAAATTTACAAATTTTTAAAGAAAATTCATAAAGAAAGGACAGCAAATGCCAGCTTTTTACAATGAAAAATTTTTAACCCTACCCCTAGATATGATTTTGCTAGAAAACGGCTACACCTACAAAAAGGAAAAATGCTCGCGTAATCATATCACAATGCAAAACGAAAACGATGATTTAATCGTTATCACAAGGGCAAACAATGGACATTATCTTTATTTTAACCCCCTTGACGATAGGGACAAGGGTAACATTTACTCTTTTTGCAAAAATCGCGGCGTGAAAATCGATGATTTGCTTGATGAAAGTAAAATCCCAAGCCTTGAAATAAAGGACTTAAAGCACAATATAAACCCGTCAAGCCTTAACAATAAGGTAGTTGAGATAATCAATGTTTTCAACAACGAGCTAAAAGAGTTAAATTACAATTACCCAAATTTTTTCATCTCAAAACGGCGCATTGATGAAAGCACGATGAAACCCTTTGCGAAGTTAAGGCGAGATTGTTATCAAAATATCTGCGTGCCTACCTTTATGCTAGATAGTGCAAAAATTCCGTTAATGTATGGCAATCCAAATGGTAGCAGTAAATATGATAATTTAGACACCATTAAATTCATAAATCAATGCGGTTTTATGAAGTATTTGCAAAGTCCCATTCAAAAAGAGGGGGGTGCGATAAAACAGCTTTGCTATGGCAAAAAGGGGCTTGAAATCCTAAAAACAAGCGATTTAAAGCGAGCAAATGTTAAAAAAATCATAGTTTGTGAGAGCATAATCGATAGTTTAAGCCTTTTTGAGTTAAAGGGTTTGAGTGCCGATGAGAGTATGCTTTGTTCAACAAATGGGCAAATTTCGCCAAATCACTATGAAATTTTAAAGCATTTAGCCCAAAACGCCACGAATGCTGAATTTGTGCTTGGTTTTGATAATGATAAAAAGGGGCAGGACTTCACGCAAAGGACAAAAGAGGCTTTAAAGGGGTGCAAAATATCCGTTGAAGTGCCTTGTTTAAAGGATTTTAACGATGATTTAATGGTAGGCAAACTTTTACTGCCAAATTTCGCCCAAAGGCTAGAAAATGGCTTTGACAAAGCAAAGCTAGAAACACAAATTCAAGCCTCGTTAATCGAGCCTATAAGCTATTTTTTAGACAAACACAGCGTGCTTTTACCTGATGCCTTAAAAAGAAGTTATTACGCGGCTGTGAATGCCACGCAAAAGGCTGAATTTGTGGCTTTTAAGTGCGAGGGTTATATCAGCAAAAATCATTTTAAAACTCTTGTCGCTACTATTTCAAAAATGCAAAATTTCGAGCAAACAAATCTAAAAAGGGGGAAAGGCAGATGAATTTAGACAAAAATGCCGATTTTTACGGCGACATAAGGCTAAAATGCTATTTGAGCGTTATCTGCGTGGCTATTATGGCTTTAATGTGTTTCTTACACAAAAACAATGTGTCGTTTTTGCTAGGTGGGCTTTGCGTTGTGGGGCTAATGCTAGGCTATTTTTTGCTGTGGCTTATAAGCGATTTAAGGGCGTTAAAACGCTACAAAAGGGGCGAAAATGAGCGAGTATAAGCAAGAAAAGCCCTACACCATAAGCTACCGCTCGCCTTTGCAAAATTTCACTATGGCTTTTAAGGACTTGTATAAGGCGATTTTAAAGGCAAATGAATTAAAACGCCCTGTGTTTGATGAAAATGGCAAGCTAGTGTATGAGCCTGAATTTGTGGTTTATTATGAGGGCGAGAGAGAGAAAATTAGGGGGCAAAATGGTGAATTTTAGTGATTAAATTTAAAATTATAGCCTAAACTTTGGCGTTTAGGCTACTTTTGCGAATTTTTTGCTGTCGATGAGTGCTTGGATTTTCGCTATCCCCCTTTCTAGTGTGCGTTGCTCGTCTTTGGTGCGGTGCATCATCTCATCGCGCCTTTTTGCCCCTATGTCGTAGAAAATGAAATTCTCGCGCTTGTAAAGTTCAAGTTTTTTCCTATACTCGCCCCTTAATTTCGCCTTTATCTGCTCTTTGTTTTTGGCAAAATAATCCACGCTTTCTTGGTTTTCAAAGAAAAACATAAGTTTTCTTTGATTTTCGTGCATTAAAATCCGCGCTTCTACAAGGGCTTTTTTGTTCGCGCGGTTTAGTGCGGCTTTGGCAAGGCTGTCGGCTTCGTTTAGATAATCAAATACCCTCATAGCTTTCCCCCTTATACTCTCTCGCGTTTTGGGTGCAATACGCAACGCCTGAATTCTCATCGCTTGTGATTTCATCGATGATTTTCATAGCCACTTCCTCAATGCTTGGCGCATTTCCTACTATCTCAACGCCGCCCTTGTAGGCGTGGTGCTTGTCAAAACAAGCAATTTCTAGTAATTGTTTCATCTTTTATCCTTTCGTAAATTTTTAGCGGGGCTTTACCCCGCTAATCTTTCGTCATTGTCGCTTTCGCTTATATCGATGGCGATTTCATACATAAGCTGACGAATTATAAGGGCTATGGTGTAGTTGTTATTGTCTTCTTTCGTATCCCATAGCATTTCTTCTACAAGGTCGGTTTTTACGCCCTTTTGCAAATCTGCTAAAAGCTCGGTTATGGTATCAAAGCCCAAATTTTCAGCAAATTCTTTAAGCCACGACATAA
>CAVJSG010000208.1:0-3487 GCA_963651895.1 Campylobacteraceae bacterium | reverse complement strand
GAGTATTTTATGGCAGAAAAAATGCAAAATGGCTAGTTAAAATGACAGCATAATGGTGGTGATAACAATGCAAACTATAACGCACAACGACCAGATTCTCGCTATTATCATAAGGGCAGATTACGCAAAAGATGGCGTGGAATTTTTTACGCCAAATGACTTTTCTCAGCAACTTGCCTTTATGAAACACAAAAAAGGCAAGGTCATTGACGCACATGCGCACAATGTAGTTTCAAGGGAGGTAAAATACACCAAAGAAGTCCTTGTGATAAGAAAGGGCAAATTAAGAGTGGATTTTTACGATGATGATAGAAACTATATAGAAAGCCATTTGGTAACAAGCGGAGATATCATCTTGCTTGCTTATGGCGGACACGGCTTTAAGTGCCTTGATGATGTTGAGATGATTGAAATTAAGCAAGGTCCATATCTAGGTGATAGAGATAAAATAAAATTTGTTGGCATTGATGATAGCAGGGTAAAGTATGGAAAATAAATTTATACCCGTTTGCGAGCCGTATTTAAATGGAAATGAACAAAAATATGTCCTTGATTGTGTTAAAGCAGGCTGGATAAGCTCATCGGGCGAGTATGTTAAAAGGTTTGAGGATGAATTTGCAAGGTATTGTGATTGCAGATATGGCGTTGCCGTTTGCAATGGCACTGTTGCGTTGCACCTAGCACTTGTGGCTTTGGGTATAGGCAAGGGCGATGAAGTGATTTTGCCGAATTTTACGATGATAGCAAGTGCTTTTGCGGTTTGTTATGTAGGTGCAAAGCCTGTGTTTGTGGATTGCGATAAATATACTTGGAATATCGATATGAGAAAAATTGAAGAAAAAATCACACCAAAAACAAAGGCGATTATGCCCGTGCATATCTTTGGTAACCCTTGTAATATGGACAAAATTCAGCAAATCGCCAAGGAATATAACTTATTTATAATAGAGGACGCAGCGGAGGCACACGGTGCAGAGTATATGGGCAAAAAGGTAGGGAGTTTTTCTGATATAGCTTCTTTTTCATTTTTTGCAAATAAAAATTTGACGACAGGTGAGGGCGGAATGGTTATCACAAATGATGAAAGACACTATGACAAAGCAAGATATTTGAAAAATATGTCTTTTCCTTTAAATGCACCTAGAATTTATCAGCACGAACAAATCGGTTTTAATTATAGAATGAGCAATATCCACGCAGCACTTGGGCTAGCCCAGGTCGAAAAGGCAGATGAATATAGAAATTTAAGAATAAAAAATCATCTCTTATACAAGGAATTTTTAAAGAACATTGAGGGCATTATCTTTCAAAAAGACGAGGAAAATTCGCTGAATGTATGCTGGATGAATGCGATTTTATTAAACCCAAAGCAATATGGACACACCAAAGAAGAGCTTATAGAGCATTTAAGAGAAAACAATATCGACACAAGATTGCTCTTTATGGGAATGCACAGGCAAAAATGTTTGGTTGATTTTGGCTGTGATTGCAGTGGAGATTACCCAAATACCGATAATCTCACACAAAATGGATTTTATCTGCCCTCGGCTAGCAATTTAACAAAACAAGAAATTGAAAGAATTTGCACAATCATAAAGGATTTTAGGCAATGAGTAATTTTAAAAACTACGCAAAATACTATGATTTACTCTATCAAAACAAAGATTATAATGCAGAAAGTGCATATATCATAGATAAAATTACCGCATTAACGAGAGAGAGAGAGAGAGAAGTGAAGACCATCCTTGAATTAGGCTGTGGCACAGGCAAACACGCAAGAATTTTGCAAGATAAAGGCTATGTCGTTTATGGAGTTGATTTATCCAAAAATATGATAAAACTAGCCAAACAAAATGGTGTAGATTGCGAAGTGGCTGATATTAGGACATATAGGCAAGAAAATAAATTTGATTGTTGTATTTCGCTTTTTCACATTGCAAGCTATCAAAATAGTGATGAGGATATTGAGGATTATTTCAAAACGGCGGCTTTTCATTTGAAAGATGGGGGATTTTTTATCTTTGATATTTGGTATAAACCAGCCGTGTTGCATCAACTGCCAGAAAAAAGGGTCAAGATGATGCAAAATGATGAGATTAAAATCATTAGGCATTGTAATCCTGAGCATTTGCTCGAAAAATCAATAGTCAAGGTAAATTACGACATACAAATAATGGACAGAAATGGCAAAATATGCGAAAGCATACAAGAAACGCACTCTATGCGATATTTTTCTAGCCAAGAGATAAGAAAATTTGCCAAAAAAGCAGGAATAAATATAATAAATGAAGAAGAATGGCTAACTAAAAACGCGCCAAGCAAAGACACTTGGGGTGTTTGTTTTGTGGGAGAAAAAGTATGAATATAGCTTTTCATTTGGGGATATTACAAGATAAGCAAGTTGGTGGTGGCTATACCTTTTGGCAAAATATAGTCGATGAGTTGCTAAAATATGAGTTTGAATCAAAGGTGCATATATATTACGAAGCAAATGAAAATTTGTTTGTGGATACCAAAAATATAAAATTTGTAAATTTAAAATACGACAAGGATTATATTGTCAAAAAAATCATCAAAAAAAGACTTTTTAAAAACAAAAAAAGAAAGGTTAAATCGCTAGACAATCTACTCAAAAGAGACAAAGTGGATTTTATCTACCTTATAATGCCCTACACTGAAATTCCCAACGAAGTCCCTTTTATTTTAACCGTGTGGGATTTAGCACACAAAACACATACATATTTTCCCGAAGTGTCAATCAATGGAGAATTTGAATGGAGGGAGAACTACTACAAAAATGCCGTACAAAAAGCTTCATTTGTGATAATCGGCAATGAGACAGGTAAGGAATATCTATGTAAGTATTACAAAATGGATAGGCATCGCATTAAAATAAATCCTATGCCTACGCCTGATTATGTTTATACTAAAAATGCCGATGAAAATATTTTGGATAAATATAATCTAAAAAATACAAAATATTTATTTTATCCTGCACAATTTTGGGCGCATAAAAATCACATAAGACTTCTAAAAGCTATGAAAGAGTTAAAAAATGATGGCTTTAAAATGGTATTTACGGGTAGCAATAAAGGCAACGCTGATTATATAAACCAAAAAATCAAAGAATTTGAATTAGAAAATGTAGTCATAAATATAGGCTTTGTAACGCAAGAAGAAATCATAGCCTTATATAAAAACGCCTTTGCGCTCACTTACGCAAGCTGGTTTGGACCTGATAATATCCCACCATTAGAAGCAATGGCTTTGTATTGTCCTGTCGTGTGTGCTGATTTTGAGGGTGCAAAAGAGCAACTTGGAGAATGTGCTTTGTATTTTGATAGAACAAATGAAAAAACTATAATAGATGCCGTTAAAAAACTAGAAGATATAAATTTTAAAGAAAAAATTATACAAAAGGCATATTTGCTAGCCAAAGAACGCAGAGTGCAAAACTATGTTGTTAATATAATGAGCATTATTAAAG
>CAVJSG010000207.1:0-3528 GCA_963651895.1 Campylobacteraceae bacterium | reverse complement strand
TGCAAAACCAGCTGCACCGCCTCGCTTACGAGCATAAAATACCGCGTAATGTCCGGGTGCGTGAGGGTTAGCGGCTCGTTTGCCTCAATTTGTGCCCTAAATTTAGGGATGACGCTGCCACTAGAACCCAGCACATTGCCAAAGCGCACGCAGCTTACCTCGAAATTCTCATCGCTAGAGCCTAGCGTGTAAAGCTCGCACACGCGCTTGGTGCAGCCCATTATGCTCGTGGGGCGCACGGCTTTGTCCGTGCTTATCATCACAAATTTTCTAACCCCATTTTTTTTGGCGAGGTCGCATAGAATTTTCGTGGCGTAAATGTTATTTAGCACCGCAGCACTAGGGTTTTGCTCGCATAATGGCAAATGCTTGTAAGCTGCGGCGTGCAAAATCAAATCGATTTTTTGACTGCTTAAAAGCTCGTTCAAAGCGCGCTCATTTAGCAAACTCATAAGCACGGGGACGATTTTATCGCTGTGAGGGCGCAGTTCATCGGCGATTTGGTAGAGGTTAAACTCGCTGTGTTCAATCATTATGAGCTTTTTTGCGCCGAATTTAACGCACTGCTTGCAAAGCTCGCTGCCTATGCTGCCCCCAGCCCCGCTCACTAGGACAACCTTGCCCTTTAAAAACGCGCGAACCGCCTTATCATCGAGGTCTTTGGGCTTGCGAGCGAGCAAATCCTCTATACTCAAAGCCCTAGCTTGATTGCTAGTGAATGAAAATATCCTTATATCGCTGATGCCATAGCTCACAAGCTCATCAAAGAGCCTTTTTAGCTTATCTTGCTCGCCTTTAAAGGCAATAATCGCCGTTTTTACGCCATTTTGCGTGTATTTTTTGATGGCGTCCTTGCCCTCAACCTTGAATTTATCGCAGTGCGTGCCGATTAAATCCCGCCTCTCATCGATGACAGCGATGGGGCGCAGGCTCAAAGAGCCTTCCTTTGCGCCTTTAAGCAGGTGCAAAGCCTTTGAAGTCGCGCCCACAACGATACAGGGCACATCCTCATCAAAGCGAGGACGCCTAAAATCGATAAACATCCGCTTGCTAATGCGCAAAGCCCCGATGAAAAGGTAGCTCAGCACGAAGTCAATGCCCACGACACTACGCGGAAAGGGGTTGAAAAAGTCGCTAGCCGCATAAAAAAGCACGAGAAATACGAGCTCAGCAAGTGCCAGCGCGGCGAAAATCTTGCGTGCTTCGTTTAGCGAAAAAAACCGCCACGCCACCTTGTAAATGCCAAAAAGCCCTAAAAAAGCGAGTTTGAGGGCGACTAGTAAGGCGCCGGCTTTGATTAAACTCTCGTAAAAGATATTTGGGATAGTGCCTGAAAATCGCAGCTCGTAAGCCAAAAAAACCGACAGCGAGCATAATACTACATCAGCGCAGAGAAAAAACGCCAGCCTTTTGCTTTTGCGGGTCATTTAATGCCTTTAAATTCATAGTTTTAAACGCTGAATTTTAGCACCTTTTGGGAAATAAAGTTGAAAATCGCGTGTCGTTGTGAGAATTTGCAGCAAATTTGCGATAATTTGTCATTGCGAGCGTTGCAAATGCAACGCGTGGCAATCCACAACAAAAGCACTCCCAAATTTAAAAGATAAAGCCCTAAATTTCGTCATACTGAGCGTAGCGAAGTATCCACCACGCACGCAGTGCGTTTTTAATGCAAAAAATTCACGCAAAACTAGCCACAAGCGACAAGATTAAGAGGCTTTAAAGGCAAAGGCGTTTAAGCATTAAAAGGCATTTAAATGCCGCAAAACACTAGCCAAATCGCCCACAGCGACACGAGCAAGGCTCAAAGCCAAGCCCCAAGCCTTGCTAGAAACGCCTCCAAAAAGCCCTCAAAAGCCAAAGGCTCGCACCGCAAACTGCAAGCCTTAAAAGCCCAAAGCTAGCCTAAATTCGACTCATTGCTATTTGCATTTGGGTGCATTAGTCCCGTAACCCTCACCACCACTATCGCATACAAGTCTCGTTTTTTCGCCTTTGATTTCGTATATCAGGTATGAACCATCGCTACGAAGGGGATGATAGAAGCGAAACAAGCACCCCTCGCCTTCCGTATCGGCGAGAGTTACACACTCTTTTTGAGCCCCCATTAGAAACGAAGTCGCACAAAGGGCTAAAAATAACGCTTTTTTCATTGTTTGTCCTTTAAATTTTAGTATAAAGTGCCTTACACACTTTTGGGATAAATCCTTTAAGAAAGCTTGCACCAAAGTCATTTGGGGTATTAACTACCTTGTCTATAAAGTCTTGCACATTTTGTGAAGCGTTTATAGCCTTGCTTTCTTGTAGGATTTTAACTAATTTATCACTATTTTCAAGCCTATCAGCCTCACTTTCAAGCATAGTGATAAACGCCTCGCACGAGATTTCGACCTTTTCGCTGTTTAAGTTGTAGTCAAAACTCTCTTGCACCCTATCTTTGAGCCTGTATTCAAGGGCTTTTCTAAACACGGGGTTTTCTATGGTGAGTTTTAGTTTGCCCTGCGTGCCGTCCTTTATGGCTATGCGACCACTCGCAAAGGCTTGCAAAAACTCCTCAAAAACCCCGCCATACTCGGTGCTATTAAAGAATTTCACCGAGATATTTGTCTTACTAGCTTTGATTTTAGCGGCTGTGATTTTGAGTAATCGCTCATTCTTTTCGTTTGAGTTTGAGTCGAAAAAATGCCCCTCGTCATACTTGTTGAAAAGATACAGCAAATAGTCGTAAATGTCATTTTTACTCCACGCCCCAAAGCCACTTCGCATTATGCCCTGCCACAACTCATCCACAAATCTTGGCGCGTCCTGCGCTTTTATGGGGTTTTCTAGGGCTGTGTCATTCATCATAAGCCCCCTTGATTGAAGTTATAAGTGAGTGTCGCCCCATTGACATCTAGTTCAACCTCTATGATTTTACTAGCATCGCAGTTTATCTTTGGGCTGAATTTCTCCCCATAAGGCAACTTCACGGGATACACGGACACAAAGGCGGCTTTGGAAGCCTCGTCTAATCCATTATAAATAGGCAAATCATTTGTGTAAAGTGATTTATTACCATAAACTGAAAAACCATCACTCTCATCAAAAAACAAGTATGGCTTGAAATCATCAAACTGTCCTAGCTGTCCATTATAGACAAAGTTAATCTTAGCATCACTCTTGTCAAACAGCACCCTGTCTTTGTTAGCCCTAGCGTATGCCACCAAGCTTTCCTCTGTGGTTCGATAAAGCTCCACGCCGCAGTTGCCACGATTTAGCTTAACCGAATTTATGGAAGTTTCGTTGTCTTGGGACTGAATGACAAGATAGGGGTTGCCCCTATTGTTAAACTCCATATGCACCAAAGGCTCCTCCACGCTAATGCTTGATGCTAGGCTTTTAACATCATCGCAGCCTGCAAAGCACACCGCCGCCGTCAAAGTCGCAGCCGTAAGGGAGGCGAATTTTCTCGCAACCCCCGCCGCAACACCTAGAAATTTGAGTTTAGAAACCATAGTTTCCTCCTTTGAAATGAATTTTTATCAGTTT
>CAVJSG010000206.1:0-3535 GCA_963651895.1 Campylobacteraceae bacterium | reverse complement strand
TCATTCACTTTGTCGATAGCGATGATTATCTCACAAAAGACTGCATAGCAAAATGCGTGCAAGCCCTATGCGAGCAGGGTTTGGAGCTAGTGGCTCACAATCTCACTCATTTTTACGAAAAAAGCGGCGAATTTAAAGAGGATGATTTTTTGGGGAAAATGCGCCAAAATACCTACAACACGGGCTTGGAGCTTTTAAGCGAAAACAAATTTACGATGTTTTATTTTTCTTGGCAGGGACTTTTTAGGGCGCAGCTTTTAAACCGCTACGCGCTGCGCTTTTGCGAGGGCATCTACCACGAGGACCACGACTTTGGCACCCTGCTTTTTGCACTTGCTGGCAAGGTTGCCTACACGAGCGAGGCGCTTTACATATACCGCGAGCGTCCAAACTCCACGATGACGAGCTATCAAAGCACCGCTATGCCTGCTAAAATGCCTTATTTTTTAGAGCCACTGCGTGCGCATTTTAGCGACTATAAGGCGTTGCGGGCTTATTTTAAGGCGTATTGTTTCGTGCTTGTGGGCTTTAAAATTTGGCGTTTTTTTGAGCAAAAAAGCGCGCAAAATGCTGAATTTAGGCAAGAATTTGAGGATTTTTTTAGAAAAAGTGCGCTTTCTTATATGAAAATCTTTAAAACCCCGCTAAACCCCGACCCGCTGGGCATTAAAGAGCTTTTAAAAAACATAAAATTCACAAAATTCAGCATCTTGCGTGAATTTTTTAAGGATTTACACCGCCAACCAAAGAAACTACGGCACTTTGCCAACCTAAAATACCTACTAACAAAGGATACACAATGATTTTCATCGATGCGTGCTTTAAAAAGCCCACGCCCTACACGCCTGTGTGGATGATGCGCCAAGCGGGGCGGTATTTGAGCGAGTATATGGCTGTGCGAGCGCGAGCTGGGGACTTTCTCAGCCTTTGCAATGACTACAAAATGGCTGCTGAGGTGAGTTTGCAGCCTGTGGATATACTAGGCGTGGATGCTAGCATCATTTTTTCGGACATACTTGTCGTGCCTTTGGAGCTTGGGATGGCTTTGCGTTTTGAAAAGAGCGAGGGACCGGTGTTTGAGGCGCCTTTGACGAATTTAGAGGGCTTAAATGCCCTTGATAGCGACAAGGCGGTGAAAAATTTAGCCTATGTCTATGATGCCATCGCACTTACGCGCGAAAAACTAGCCTGCGATAAAGCTCTTATAGGCTTTTGCGGCTCGCCTTGGACCATCGCAACCTATATGATAGAGGGGCGCGGCTCAAAAACCTACGCCAAGTGCAAGAAAATGGCGTATCAAAGCCCAGAATTTTTACACAAAATCCTAGCCAAGCTAACTCACACGCTCAAACACTACCTAGAAAATCAGATAAAAGCGGGTGCAAACGCCGTGCAAATCTTTGACAGCTGGGCTGGGGCACTAGAAAAAGAGGCTTTTGTGGAGTTTTCTCTGCGTTATATGCTGGAAATTTCGAGCTTCATCAAGCAAAAATATCCGCAAATCCCTATAATCCTTTTTCCCAAGGGCATTAGTGGGTATTTAGACGCGATAAATGGGGACTTTGATGTGTTTGGAGTGAGCTGGGACACGCCTCTGCCGCTTGTGCGCGAGCTTTTAAGCCCCCGCTACGCCTTGCAGGGCAACTTAGAGCCCTGCCGCCTTTACGATAAAAACGCCATAAAAGCGGGCGTAGCAAGCATTTTGCGCGAGATGAGGGGCGCGGCGCACATTTTCAACCTAGGGCACGGCATCTTGCCCGACATACCTGTGGAAAATGCGAAGTTTTTCGTGCGCCTTGTGCAAGAAAGCTCGGCGAGGTAGGGTTTTGCGTGAATTTTTTTGTGAATTTGGCTGAAAATTCAAGGCTTTTGCGTGAATTTTTTCGCCAAAAGTCCTAAAAAATGGGATTAAAAATGAAAATAGTCTTTGGACCCGTGAATTCTAGGCGTTTTGGTGCATCCTTGGGCGTGGATTTGAGCCCGGCACGCAAGCAGTGCAACTTCGACTGCGTGTATTGCGAATTAAAGCCCGCCCGCCCTGTGCCAAGTGCCGCAAACGCCCCAAAAATCAGCGAAATTTTAGAGCAGGTGCAGGCTGCCTTTGCGAAAAATTCACACTTTGACTTCATCACACTCACCGCAAACGGCGAGCCTAGCTTGTATCCGCAGCTCTCAGAGCTCGTAAATACCCTAAACACCATAAAGCTAGACAAAAAATTGTTGATTTTAAGCAACGGCACGGCGGTTTTGAGCGAAAACGCCCGCCAAGCACTGCTGGGGCTTGATGTGGTAAAATTCAGCCTTGACAGCGTAGTGGAAAAAACATTCTTTAAGATAGATAGGGCGCTTAAAAGCGTGAATTTAGCGGCTATGGTGGTGAAAATGGCTGAATTTCGCGCCGAGTTTTCGGGGCAGCTTGTGATGGAAGTGCTTGTGGTGCAGGGTTTCAACGACAGTGAGGCTGAATTTGCCGCACTTAATGAGGTTTTTTCGCGCATAAAGCCCGATAGGATAGACATTAGCAGCATAGACCGCCCAAGTGCCTACCCAGTCAAAGCCGTGAGCGAGCAAAGGCTTGAAAGCCTTGCCACGCTTATCACAGCAGCCCCTGTGCTAGTGGCAAAACGCGAAAATAAGGGCTTTACAAAGGACAAAATGACTTTTAGCGGCGATAAAATAGGCTTTGGTGAAAATAAATTTAGCGAAAAAATAAATTTTAGTGAGAGTAAATTTGATAAAAAAATAAATTTTAGTGATGAAAAAATCGATTTTAGCGAGGATGAGTTGCTAAAAATGCTATCTTTACGCCCTCAAAGCGAATTTGACATTGAGGCGAAATTCAGCGAAATTTCTAAGAAAAATTTGCGAAATTTGCTAGAAAATTCAAAAATTTTGGTGCAAGAACTCGCCGGCGTGAAATTTTACCGCGCGTAAGGTGTGAATTTTTTGCGAAAATTCGTCATTGTGAGCAAATCCGCAAGGATTTGCGTGGCAATCCATAGCAAAAGTAACGCTTAAAATTTAAAGGCAACGCTCTAAATTTGTCATACTGAGCGTAGCGAAGTATCCACGAATGGCAAGGTGCGTCTAAATTTAAAGTGTGGATTCTTCGCCTGCGGCTCAGAATGACAAAATTGAAATGCCATTAAAATAGAACTTTCCACGCTTTTTAAGTCGTGGCGAGCCTATCGCAAGGGGGACAAGGGTGTGCTACTTGCGAAGCGCGCCCCACAAATCTGCCTTGCAAACCCCCAAACTCCCAGCACGCGGCGCCTGCGGGCTGCAAGGTCGCGCACTTGCATTTTTTAGCGCGTTTTCAACGCTCAAAAAATGCCCGCAAATTCACTTTTCAAGGCTTGCGCCTTTAAATTTCGTGGATTGCCACGCCTTGACTTCGTCAAGGCTCGCAATGACGGCACTTCTAGCATTTTTTTACATACTTTTAAAAATAGCTTGCAATGACGAACTTTGCCACAAAATTCAAAAATTTTCCTACAAAAATTCTCCCATAAATTCCCCAAAAATTTTCCAAATT
>CAVJSG010000205.1:0-3551 GCA_963651895.1 Campylobacteraceae bacterium | reverse complement strand
ATTTACAACCTCCCACAAAATTTTTGCGTTATAATTCCCCTTTTAAATTCAAGTAAAATTCACAAAAAAGGCAAATTCAAAGCTATGAAATCCAGCGAAATTTTCAAACTCACCCTGCCTGTGATGGCTGGCTATGTGCCGCTGGGCGTGGCTTTGGGCGTGCTTGCAGGCAGCCTAAAACTCAGCCTCGCACAAAGCCTAGCCGTGAGTTTTTTCGTGTATAGCGGCTCGGCGGAGTTCTTGCTGGTGGTGTTCATAGCCGCTGGCGAGGGGCTTTTGGGGGTGTTTGTAACGCTCTTTCTCGTGGGTTTTCGGCACTTTTTCTACACGCTTACCCTACTAGCCGACATTCGCGGGCTAAATTTGCTGCGATACTATGTGATTTTCGCACTCAGCGATGAAAGCTTTGCCTTGCTTTGCGCCTACAAGGGCAAATTCGCGGCTTTAAAAGCGGCAAAAAGCCTAAATTTCGCCCTTTTATGCGCGTTAAATCAAAGCTACTGGCTAGTGGGCGTTTTTTTGGGCTGGTGCTTTCAAAAGGGCGTGAATTTCGACTACTCGGGCATTGAATTCAGTCTAAACGCCCTATTTATCGTCATCGCCTACGATGCTTATAAGCAAAACCCCAACACCAAATTGCTCTTACTAGCCCTTGTCATAGGGCTTTGTGGCTTTTTATTTATAGCAAAGTCTTATATGCTCTTTGTTTGCCTTATGTGTGCTATGTGCGCACTACTGCTAGGACGGCGTTATGTCTAGTTCATATATCGCAAGCTATATATTTGTGGGCTTTTTGGCTACCTTTGGGGCGAGATTGTTGCCATATTTGCTTTTTCGCAGCAAAAATGAGAGCGCAAAACTCGCCTTCATCCAAAAAAATATGCCCCTCATCATAATGGTAGTGCTGGTTTTTTACACGCTTTTTGGGCTGGATTTTAGCAGCTTGCGCGGCACTTTTGTAGGGCTGGGTGCTTGTGCGCTGGTGCTTGGGCTTCAAATTTGCTTTAAAAATGCACTTTTAAGTATGTTTGCTGGCACTTGCTTTTTTATGCTGGCGAGTAGGTTTTTTGGGTAAATTTTGTAAATTTTTTCACAAAAATTTGGCACAAAATTTAAAAACTCGTAAATTTTTTAGGAAATTTCGCAAGAAATTTATGGATTTTGCAAAACTATGTTATAATTTGCAAATCGCAAACGCAACAAGCGTTTTTGCAAAACTCGCAAAAAAAGGGGGACAAAAATGAGCGCAAAAGCCGTGGATTACAACACTTATAGCATTGAAAGGCTCTTTAAGGAACTTGACGACACAAGAGAACAAATCGAGCGATTAACCGACAAATGGGCACAAATCGAGCTTGAAATCATCGATAGGCACGCACCAAATGACGAGACCATAAAGGCTATGAAAAAATGCGAGCTAATCAGCTCAAATGACGAGATACTCGAAGTCGGCGAGGTCTCAAAACACTTCAAAGGACTTGTAAGCAATGAGTAGAGAAATCATTTCAAAGAATTCATTTGCGATGGACTTCATAAAAGCCCACGAGCAAGGGCTTATCAGCGAGGACGATATTTTAGAGCTTGGAAAAATCGTTGATAGCATAGCAAATGGCGAGCCACTAGCCCCAAAATATAGATGCCACACATTAAGTCGCGATTCTGCGGAGTTTAGAAATCGCTACATAAAGCCTGACTTAATGATAATCTATAAAATCACTGAAAATAGCGTGTTTTTAGCACGCATCGGTAGGCATAAAGATTTGTTTAAAAAAGTAAGCCATAAAGGACAAAATTAATGAAACTCGCCATAATGCAGCCATATTTCTTTGCTTATTTGGGGTATTTTCAGCTCATAAACGCGGTAGATAGTTTTGTGATTTATGACAATATACAATACACAAAGAAAGGCTGGATAATATAGAAATAGATACTTACTCAACGGCAAAGACGAAATTTTTACCATAGACCTTAAAAAAGATAGCGATTTTTTAAATGTCAATCAGCGTTTCATCTCGCCCGAATTTAACAGGCAAAAACTCATAGCCAAATTTGCAAACGCCTACGCAAAAGCACCTTATAAAAACGAAGTGTTGCCGCTTTTGGAGGGTATTATCGAGTATAAGGCGGATAATTTGTTTGATTATATCTTTAACTCCATTTTAAAAATCTGCGAATTTCTAGGCATTCGCACGAAATTTATCGTCTCATCATCCATAAACATAGACCACGAGAACCTAAAAGGCAAGGACAAGGTCATCGCCATCTCTCTCTCTCTCTCTCTCTCTCTCTCTCTCTCTCTCTCTCTCTCTCTCTTGTGCCTGCGATTACATAAACGCCATAGGCGGACAAGCACTTTATGATAAAGCCGAATTTGCCAAAAAGGGCATAAGGTTAAATTTCATCAAAATGAAAGAAATTAAATATAAGCAATTTAACAATGAATTCGTGCCGAATTTATCCATTATAGATGTGTTAATGTTTAATGATGTTTCAAGGGTTAGGGAGTTTTTGGATGCGTATGAGTTGGTTTAGTGTTAATGAAAATTTGCTAAAAAGCTAGAATTTAGCGGCGTTTAGCTCATCTAACTTTATTTCAAAGCCCATATTCTCAGCCTTTCCTAAATAAATTCTATTTTAAACTCCGCTAATCTCGGCTCTAAATCGCACAAATACTGCCCCCACCATTCAAAAAGCCTTTTTCTCTCGTCTAAATTTGAGGCGAAATTATAGCTTGCACGCACGGCGTTTTTGTCGATATGGGCGAGACAAAGCTCTATGATGTCGCTACTTAATCCGTGTTCGCTGCGGTGTTCGTGGCAAATCGAAGGCACTAGATACAACAGCGGCAAAAACGGGAAAAGTGGCGCAAAATGTGGAAAATTTAGCAAAAAGTAGTGAAAAAGGCGAGGGTAGAGGCACTCCTCATCCTCGCGATGATATTATAGCGCAAAAAAAGTATAAATTCATACGAAAAAGAACAAAAATTTTTAAATGAAGTTGATGTCGATTTTATAATCAAGGATTTTTCGGCAGTAGTTGGCAAGTCGGGTGCGTGAATTTTTGATAGTGCGCTCACTTACCTCGTTTCGCACACTCAGCCACTGCTCGCTAAGCTCGAAAAAACTGCCCTTGTCGGCGACTTTTTCGTTTATGCTTTGGTTGTTTGCTAGGTTGTAACGCAGTTTTAAAAGCTCTTTGCGAGCCCTTTCTAGCGACATTTGCGGATACTGCCCCAGCGTGAGCCTATCTCGCTTGGAAGTTTTGGGGTTTTTATACTCGAAAACAAAGGACTTTTTGCCGCTCATATTATAAACAGCGATAAACAAGCCGTCCTTATCCGCTACCATATACTTGCCCTTGTCGCCCTTTGGCTTTAAAGCCTGAATTTGCTTGTCGTTAAGCATAGTTTGTCCTTTCAAATGGTGCTTGTTTGGCGTTTTTGCTAACTTACTGCTTTTTAAACCTATTTTTAAACGCTATAAAATAGGACTTTGCTTGGAAAATTTGCTGACTTTACCGCGTAATTTTTTTGTAAATCAGTAAAAAATCCC
>CAVJSG010000204.1:0-3561 GCA_963651895.1 Campylobacteraceae bacterium | reverse complement strand
GTGGCAATCCATAGTCAAAAAAGCTGTTAAATTTACCATTTTTAGAAATGCCATTTAAATTTACGCATTTTTTAAAAATAGCAAAGGCAAACAGCGGATAAAGTGTGGATTGCCACGCATTGACTTCGTTAAGTCTCGCAATGACGAGTGGGCGGCATTTTTTAAATTTTAAAGAGTGTTTAAATGGCATTTAAAAGCCTTTTAAACCCGCCCCCAAAGTCGCAGTGCGAGGCTTTTTCACGCCAAATTTCAACCAAAATTTAAAGTAAAATTTCACGCCAAATTTTCGCCCAAAGTCCCAAATTTAAAGCAAAATTTCGTGCCAAAATTCGCCAAATTTCAAACGCGCAAGGCTCGCAAAACCCCGCCAAATCACGCTTTGCGGTTCGCCATTTGGTAGATGAAGGCAAACACCTCCGCCACCGCCTTATACATATTTTGCGGTATCTCATCGCCCAAATCGAGCTTGGAGAGCACCTCCACCAAGTCCTCGTCCTCGCGGATGGGCACGCCGTGCTCGCGCGCAAGCTGGATGATTTTACTCGCCGTCTCGCCCCTGCCCGCCGCTAGCAGCTTCGGGGCGTTGTCTCGGCGCTCTTGGTAGCCAAGTGCCACTGCTTTTTTGATGAAATCCCTTGCCTTTGCCATTTTTGTCCTTAAATTTGCCTATAAAATCGCGTTTGGCGCGACTACTTTTAGCTCAAAACCCTAAATTTACGCTTCCAAAATGGCAAGCACCACAGCTTTTTTGGCAATGGATTGCCACGCGGTTTTTTATAAAAACCGCTCGCAATGACATATTTCTAGTGTTTTTAGTATTTTTCGCAATGGATTTTAGTAAATTTTCGTGCAAATTTACCCCAAATTTCAACACTTCACGCAAATTTTTCCCCCAAATTTCACCCTCTCACGCCCTTTTGTCTATGCCCATCTCAAAGTCATAATCTCGCGCAGGCTCGCTCTCATAGGGCTTTGAGCGCACTATGTCGCCCACGAAAAAGTTTGCGCTCAAAAGCCCCGCCTTGTTTAGAGCGCGGCGCAACTCGTGCGAATGCTCATAAATTCGCTGACGAAAGCCCACATCCTGCGCCATTATGTTGATATCTAGGTATTTGTCCTGCCGCAAAGCGATGAGAATGTCGAGCTCGCCGAGCTTTGCGAAGTTGAGTTTGATTTGCGCGTAGTATTTGTCCTTTTTGCCGCGCTTGAAAATCACACGCGACTCGCTCAAATCCTCCCAAAACAGCGGCAAATAGGTGTTTATGCTGTCGTTTGCCAGCGACATAAGCTGGTTAAACTCGATTTGAGCGAGCATTCGGTTAGCTTGGTTCGCCACAGCCTCGTTGCCCTCGCTCTTTGCGAGCTGTGAGACTTGCAAAAGCGTGGATTTTATGTCGTTTTTAAGGCTCTCGCTGAGTTCAGTCGCGTTTTTTGGGGCGATTTTTGACAAATCCCTGCTCGCCTGCTCGATTTTTCGCTCCAAATTCCTAATGTCGTTTAAGTTTTGTTTAGCATTTTGCGCGCTGCCATCAAGCTGTTTTAACCCCTCGCCCGCCTTGCGTGCAAGGGCTGAAAGCTCTTTGTTTAGGGCTTCAAGCTCTGGCATTTGGGCGTTTTCGTCCGCGAAAACGAGGTTTTTGACTTGATTTTGCGCGAATTTCGCCTGTTCATTAGCGTTTAAGGCGTTTTCTTGGGCTGTTAAATTCGCAAAATTTGGCGAATTTTGGGCGGTGTTTTGTGGATTTGTTAGATTTTGTGTGGTGTTATTTTGCGTTGTAGCCGCGTTTTGCGGAGTTTGTGTGGCGGTATTTTGCGAGTTTATAGGGTTTTGGGGCTGATTTGAATTTGCTTGGTTTAAATTTGAATTTGTGGAATTTGCCTTTGTCAAATTCGCCGCGTTTTGCTGGGCTGAATTTGCTTGGCTGATGCTTGAATTCGCCGCATTTTGTGTGGCGTTTTTGGCTGAATTTGTGGCGTTTTCTTTGCCTTGCAAATTTTGCGCATTTTTGGGACTTTCTTGGGTTTTGTTTGCGTTTTCGCTTAAATTTAACGCGTTTTGCTTGGTGTCGCCCTTTAAATTTTCGCCCTTTTGCGCGGTTTCATTTTTGTTTTGATTTGTTTGAATTTCGCCCTCATCGGCATTTTGGGCTGAAATTGAGGGCTTGTTTTCGTTTAAATTTGCACTTTTTGTATCGCTAGTGGCTGAATTTTCAGGCTTTGAAAGTGTAGGGGAGTCGTCAAAGTCCTGTGGGGTAGGGCTTTTGGAATTTAAATTTGCACTAGGCTTGTTTTCGCTTGAATTTTCGTTTAAATTTGGGGTGTTTGGCTTTGTCTCATAAAAGCTAGGATTAGTGGGATTTTGAGGCGAATTTGGCGTTTGATTTTGGGCTTGAAAAAACTCGCCTTGATTTTGGGCAGAATTTAGCAAATTTTGCTCCGCTATACTCTCGCCATTTATCAGGGCTTTGAGCGTGTTTGTGAGCTTGAAAAAGGCTTGGTTAAGCTCTTTGAGGACACTTGTGTTTTTTAAAGCTAGATTTTCAGGGCGTGCGAGCTCTTGTTTGAAGCTGGGTTCGAGCTTTTGCAAGGCTTTGAGTATGTTTGAGGCTATTTGAGTGAGCTTGTTTTGGGCGTTTTGGGGGTTTTTGCTTATGTAGTTTTTGAAATTTTCGAGCTTCTCGCCTAGCGCGAGCAGGGTTTTAAAGCTCGTAGAGCCTAGCTGAGCTTGGTTTTCGCCCTTTTGTGCGCTTAAAATGCCCTTTAATTCGTCAAGTGAAGCCTTTGGACTTAAATCCTTATCCGCTAGCTCCACGATTTGGGCTGAAATTTGCGGCGAGGATAGTGATTTTATAGCGTTTAGCAGGCTATGAAAGCTTTTTGGCAGGCTGTTTTCATTTAGCGCGTCTTTGAGTTTTGCCTCGAAAAACACGCCCGAGTTCTTAAAAAGCGGCGCGAAATTCTCCGCTTTTACCTCGCTGGCTGGCTTTAAAATGGCGTCTAGCTTGCTGGCAAGCTCGCTTAAAGCTGGGCTTTTTTGCATTTGCGCGGCTAAGGTTTTTAGCTCGTTGCTGAAATTTGGGGCGAAATTCAGCCTCTCTTGCTGGGCGGCGAGGCGTTGATTAGGCGTTTGCCTACTAAAAAGCTGGTCTAAAACCTTATTTACAAGGCTTTTGAGCTTTAAATTCAAGCTCTCATCGCTGCTAGTTAGGGTTTGGGTGTCGCTTGTGGGCGCGAGATTTTTGCCCAAAGCCTTAGCTAGCAGGCTTTCTTTGAGGGTAGAGCTAGTGTTAGTGGGCTTGCTACCTTGTTTTAAATCGCTTTTATTAAGGTTCGTGCTAGCAGCAGTGGTGATTTGCGGGTTTATCATAGTGCGTTGTTCCTATAAATTCAGCCTTTGCCTAAAAAATTCAGCTTTTGGGTGTGAATTTTCGGGGCTTTTAACCTTTTTGTAATGCCACATTTTAGCAAAGTTTTCTAAATTCGGCGAAATTCAAAATGCTTTTTAAAATAGAGTTGAAATTTATCCGTCATTGCGAGGCGACAAAGTCGCCGAAGCAATCC
>CAVJSG010000203.1:0-3565 GCA_963651895.1 Campylobacteraceae bacterium | reverse complement strand
CTTTTATTGTGCATGAATTCTCGCACCTTTGTGAATGCCCCCACGCTTTTCGTCTGCATTGTGGGTTTTGTGCTATGCAACTTTGAATTTAACCGCAACTTGGGTTGAAACCGCGTTTTGACTAGCCAAAACGCCTGCGCTACGCGCGAATGTAGTTTGTGTCATAATGACTCCTTTAAGAAAGATTTAAGTCAAAATTATACAACTTTAAACCTTAAAGTTAGCTGAAATTTTCTGCGAATTTTGATATGCGTCAAAGCGTGAATTTTGGGGATTTAAGGGGTAAATTTTTTGTCATTGCGAACATTCGTAGAATGTGAAATAATCCACAATCGCGCAAGGCACGATTTTTGGATAAAAAAGTCCTACAATGACGAACTACCCCTTTAAATTCACAAGCAACTCCACAACCAAATTCGCTTGATGTGCTGCACAGATATTTACGCGTGGTGCCATTAGCCCATTGCCCGGCTTTGCGCCGCTGGTTAAATCCCCACACACGAAAAAATGCTCGCCGATTTTGCGCGTGATGATGGCGTTTGAGTTGCCGTATCCTGCAAGCCCCGAGGCGCAAATGAGCGTGGTTTGGGGAAAATGCGTGTGGAAATTTTGCGCCAGCATAGCCTTGGCAGCCGCGCTGTCAAAGGCTTCGCACACTATGTCGCAGTCTTTAAAGAGCGTGGGGATGTTGTCCGGCGTGATTTTTGTGCTTTGAATTTGCACGCTTATAAAGGGGTTGATTTTGGAAATTTGCTCAGCCAAAGCCTCAGTTTTAAGGCGTCCCAAGTCCTGCACGAAGTAGCTTTGGCGGTTTAGGTTGCTTGGCTCGACTATATCAAAATCAATGAGCAAAAGCCGTCCCACACCCACGCGAGCGAGCATTATGGCGATGTTTGAGCCAAGCCCGCCCAGCCCACAAACCGCGACTGCGCTTTGTTTGAGGCGGCTATGCACCTTTGGCGTGTGGCGGCTGCTCATCATCGCCTCCAAAGCCTCGCGGGGCGGCATTTTGCCGCGTGGGATGCAAAAAAGCTCATCGCCCTCTTTTAACGGCACTTCATCGCGGGTGCAAAAGCCGTTGATTATCCACACATCGCTGTCCGCGCTACTTTTGGTGCTTAAAAATTCCGCACTTGTTTTGGCGGCGGTTTGGCAAATTTTATTGTTAAATTTTATCTGCATTTTAGGCTAATTCTAAGGAAACCTTGCCGTTTTTCACTTCGCGCACTCTCACGCGCACCTCATCGCCCTCGCGCAAGGTTCCGCGGATTTTAGAGATGTGCAAAAGCCCATCTACGCCGTCCCTAAGCTCTATAAACGCGCCAAAGGCAACCACGCTTTTTACAAGCCCGTCAAATTCCTCGCCCACCTCGAAAGGCACGAAATCGCGGCGAAATTCACGCTTTTTGCCGAATTTGCTCTCTTTTGAAGTCAGCGTTATAATGTAGTCCTTGGCGGCTTTTACCTGCTCGCCGCCCGCGCCAGCTATCTTTACTTCGCCTTTCTCGCGGTCTAAGTCAATAGAAACGCCGAATTTTTCGATGATTTCTTTAATCGTCTTGCCCGCCTGCCCTATGATATCGACTATTTTTGAGGGGTCCACGCTGAAAAGTTCGAGCTTTGGCAGCACTTCCTCATTTACGACTATTTTAGCATCCGCATCCTCCATAATGCCCAAAATGTGCAGCCTAGCCTCTTTTGCTTGGTATAAAGCCCTTCGCAGCGTGTCTTGGTCGATGCCGCCCAGCTTTATATCCATTTGAAGTGCGGTTACGCCGTCCTTTGAGCCAGCGACTTTGAAATCCATATCGCCATCGTGGTCCTCCAAGCCCATTATATCGGTAAGCACGGCTGATTTGCCATCCTCAAATATAAGCCCCATCGCCACTCCGGCTACTAGCTTGGTGCTAGGAACCCCAGCTGCTCGAAGCGCGAGCGCACCGCCGCACACCGTAGCCATTGAACTGCTGCCGTTGCTTTCTAAAATTTCGCTCACAAGCCTTATGACATAGGGATAGTTCTCATTCACACTTGGATACAACGCCCTTTTTGCAAGGTTTCCGTGCCCAAGCTCCCGCCTACCCGGTGCTCTCATCGGGCTTGCCTCGCCCACGCAAAAGCCCGGGAAGTTGTAATTTACCATAAATCTCTCCGCGTGCGCGCCGCTTTCTGTCAGCAAATCGCTAAGCTGTGCGTCATTGTCGCTGCCCAAAGTCGCTACCACAAGGGCTTGGGTTTGTCCGCGCGTAAAGAGACACGAGCCGTGTGCGTTTGGCAAAATGTTCGTCTCTATGCTGATGGGGCGCACCTCGTTTAAAGCTCGTCCGTCCGCACGCACACCCTCGTTGATGATGAGAGAGCGCACTATGGTGCGTTTGGCTAAATTTAGGGCGTTCATCACGCTTTCCTCGTCCCATTCTTTCGTGGCTGCGATTTCTAGCGTTAAAATTTCTTTGGCGATTTTGCTTAACTCGCTTGCCCGCTCGCTTTTTGCCATTTGAGTGATGGCAGCACGCACTTTTGGCAGGTAATTTTGCTCGATAAATTCTAAAATTTCGCCGTTTTCGCTTTCTGCTTTTAGCTCGATTTCACCTTGCTTTCTATGCTTGCCAAAGGCTTCCTCGTAGGCGTTTGAGCCGTTTTCTATGCCCTTTTGTGCCAAATTTAGAGCCTGCAAAATCTCATCCTCGCTCATCTCGTTCATTTCCTGCGCCCCACTCGCATCCACGCCCGCAAAGGGCGCGACCACAGGCACGAAGTCCCCCTCGCTAGGCAACGCGCGCATTTCTATCATCAAAAGTTCGTCCTTCACGCCTGAAACGAACAAATCCAGCGTGGAGTCTTTAAGCTCGCTGTTTGTGGGATTTAGCACGAATTCGTTGTTTATGCGGGCGATGCGAACCCCGCAAACAGGGGCTTTCAGCGGTATGTCGCTAAGATAAAGTGCCACGCTAGCGGCATTTAACGCCATTACTTGCAAATCCACCTCGCTGTCGCAGGATAAAACCAGCACCACGATTTGCGTGGGATACGCATAACCCTTGGGAAATAGCGGTCGCAGGCTTCTGTCTATAATGCGAGCCGTGAGAGTTTCGCTGTCTCCGGGCTTTGTCTCGCGCTTTATGTAGCCTCCGGGTATGCGCCCAGCGGCGTAGGATTTTTCGATATACTGCACCGTGAGGGGCAAAAAGTCCTCCTCCACAGGCTTGTCCTCGCGTGCGACTGTGGCGAGCATCACGCTTTTGCCCTGCCTTAAAAGCACCGCCCCAGCGGCTTGCTTGGCGACCTTATCGACATCAAATATCTCGCTGTGGTTGTTCAACTCGATGGTGTATTGCATTTTTTCCTCTTTCTTTGATAAATTCGCTGAATTTTACTAAAAATTTGTTTAAATTTGGGTTTGTTTTTGGTTAAATTTGGGATTTTTGCGAAAAATGTGGAAAATTTAGAAAATAACTCTTTTAAAAAACCAAATTCACACCCTCGTCAAAATTTACTAGCCATTAGCCATAAACCCCCGTAAATTCATAGCTGAATTTATAAAGTGCCTAAAATTTCTAGATTT
>CAVJSG010000202.1:0-3591 GCA_963651895.1 Campylobacteraceae bacterium | reverse complement strand
GTTCATAGACTAATATAGTTGATTTGGACTCCAAGGTCGTTGGTCTTTATTTGCGAATTTTCGGCGATTTTATTATATAATCCACCAAACTCTGTGAAAAATAGAACTTTATCTCTTTCGGTGCAGGGTAAGAATTTGGTAAATCCAGCCTAAATTTAAGCAACTTTGGTTCAAATTTAGGCTGAAACAGCTTTAAATTTATACAAATTGTCTAAATTTTGCGCTTATTGCGTAATGGCTACACCACAGCACAAAGCCACGACCGAGACGCAAATTCACGCTACGCAGAGTAAATTTTGCTCAAAATTCACTCCGCGTAGAAACTCGTGCCAAAAATTTCGCGCCCAAAAATTCACGCCTCAAAAGCCCTTAAACCGCGCCTTTGGGTGCTGAAAATGCGGTAACCTTGGGCAAAGTGCCTGTGAATTTTTCCACATTTACTAAGCAAGTGTGGGCGCAGTTGCCGTTTGCTAGCTTGGATGTGGGGATGTCCATAGTCAGCACATTTACGCAGCCGTATTTGCAAAGCCCGCGCTCATCTGGGTCATACCAGCCGCCCTCGCACAGCCTCATAACGCCTTGCATTATGTCGGGCGTTACCACAGCGCCTGCTAGCACCTCGCCGCGTTTGTTGAAAACGCGCACCACATCGCCGTTTTTGATGCCTAGCTTTTTCGCGTCCTTGTCATTCATCATAAGCGGCTCACGCCCCTGCACTGCATACTTTTCACGCAAACTTGTGTGGCACATTTGCGTGTGCAGGCGGTTTTCGGGGTGATTTGTCAGCAAATGAAAAGGCGCGGCTTTTGTCGCATTTCCCAGCCATTCAGCAGGCTCATACCAAGTGGCGTGGGGCTTGCAGTCATCGTATTTGTAGCCCTCTATTTGCTTGGAGTAAATTTCGATTAGCCCAGACTCCGTGCCAAGCGCGTTTAAAATGGGGTCCTCGATAAATTCGCCAAAGCGCACCCACTTCAAATTTTCCATAGGCGCTTCGAAATTCAGCGGCTCATTTTTCGCCCAAAATTCCTCAAAGCTAGGCATAGGCGTGGCGAAGGTTTCGCCGTAAGCTTGCGTTTGTTTCAAAGCCCCGTTGTAGTAGGCTTTGACGAGGTCGATGGGCTTTTTGCCCCCATCCGTAAAGGCGTTATACACTGCCTTGCCATACTCCGCGCACAAATCCGCAAAAATGGTGTAGTCATCGCGGCTTTCATCCACAGGCGCGACAGCTTGCTTCATCGGCACGATTTGTGAATTTGAGTAGTCCCCAGCCATACTTATGTCATCGCGCTCGTAAGGGCTTGTAACGGGGAAAACAATGTCCGCCATTTTTGCCGTGGGCGTCCAGTAAATTTCATTTACGATGACGGTGCGCACACGCCGCCACGCGCGGACATTTGTGTTTGTGTCTTGATGATGGACTATGGGGTTTCCGCCGCTCCACCAAATCAAATCCATATCGGGGTATTTGATGGTTTTGCCGTTGGTGTGCAAGGTTTTGCCCGGATTTAGCAAAGCCTCAGCTATGCGTGCTAGCGGGAAAGAAAAGCTTGACGCATCTTGCAACCACTCGGCACCGCCTGCGGAGGCTGTTTGCTTGGGCATTCCTTGGAATTTGCCGTTTTTCCAAATGCCCACAGGTCCTGCGCTCACGCCGCCCACGACTCCGCCTTTGCAAGTAGGCACGCCGCCGCCTGAGTAGTGATAGCTAAGCCCGAAGCCGCCGCCCTTTGTGCCGATTTGCCCGAGCATTGATGCCAGCGTTACCAAAGCCCAGTGGGGTTGCTCGCCGTGATGGGCGCGCTGCATACCCCAGCCACTCATTATCATAGTGGGGTTGTCATAAAGCGTCTCGGCTAAATTTCTTATAACCTTTTCGCTAACGCCGCAAATTTTGCTAGCCCATTTCACGCTTTTTACCACGCCGTCCTCTTTGCCATCCAAGTAAGCCTTGAATTTATCAAAGCCTGTGGTGTAATCCTCCAAGAATTTATAATTTACCTTTTTCTTGGAGATTAAGTGGCTTGCCATACCCAGCATCATCGCCACATCGGTGTTTGGGCGAGGTTGGATAAGCTCGGCATTTAGGAATTTCGCCGTTTGCGTGCGGATGGGGTCTATGCAAATCACTTTGATTTTGCTTTCTTTTAGCTTTTCAAAGTATTCAAGCCCCTTTTGTTCGTTGATAGTCCAAGAAATTCGCAAAGTCGCCAGCGGGTCAGCCCCCCAAATGACGACATACTTTGAATTTTCAAGGATATTTTCCCACGAGGTTTGCTGCTCATAAACCTCGATGGAGCCTACCACATAGGGCATTATGACTTGGCTTGCCCCTGTGGAGTAATCCCCCGTAACCCCCACGAAACCGCCCGTTACATTTAAAAAGCGGTGCAGCAGCACTCGGGCGTTATGGACATTGCCTGTGGATTTCCAGCCGTAACTGCCGCCGCAAATGGCGTTGTCGCCCTTTTGTTTGCGCGTTTTGAGCAACTCTTTCGCGGCTAGTTTTATGGCGTCTTTGTAAGGCACGCGCACGAATTCATCGCGTCCGCGCAGCTCGGGCTTTGGGCTGTCGGGGTTTGCGAGGTAGGACTTTCGCACATAGGCAAAGCGCACGCGGGATTTGTAAATCATATCCGGCGTGTAGTGCCACAGCGGGTTGTCCATTTTTGTGAGCTTGGTGTAGGGCTCGCTTTTGACGCATTTGCCGTCCTTTATGGTAAGCTTTAAAACGCCCCAGTGCGCCGCTGTGATGACAGAGCCGTTTTTCACTAGCCCTGAGCTGATTTTGCTTGCTTGCACGGCTTTGCCGCTAGCAAGGCTTGGTAAAAACGGCATTGCCGCGCCTAGTGTGGCTGCTGATTTTAGGAATTTCCTTCTGTCTAGCATTTTATTTTCCTCCCTTTTGGAAATCTTTTGAATTCTTTTGCAGATACTCGATGATGAGCCAGTGCTCGCCCTTGTCGATGCCCGTGCGATTTACCATACCTTTAAAAGTCGCTGGCCACTGATTTGCGCCAAATTCACGCTCAGGGTGTGCTGTGTGGCAAATGCCGCAGTTTTCTTTGTAGAGGCTTTGGGCGCGCGTTAGCATTTCCTTGTCGCTTTGGACAAACTCAGCCTTGTCCGCCCAAACCTCGATAGTGGCTTTGTCCCACTTGCCATTTTTGCCCTTAATGACATTTAAGAGCTTTGGCGGGTTTGCCTTGCCAAATGCCGCTACCATAATGCGCTGGCTGTCGTTAAAGTAAAGCACGCTCGGTGCGGCGGGATTTACAAAGCCGCTGATTCTCAGTAGCATTTTATCGCCCTCAGTTTTGAGCACCTCAAAGGCGTTCGTAGGTAGCAAACGCCCAACTTGCTTTGTGTCGCCCTTGTCAAAATAAAGCGACACTACCTTATCGCTGTAAAATTCGCCCTTGGCAAGTGCTAAACTCGCGCAAGCGAAAAGCAGTGCATAAATTTTTTTCATTTCAACCTCCTTTTGTTTAGGTTTTGTTTTTATGCAGTTATTATTCTAACATAAATTTCATTAACTATTCTACAAAAATGAAAAATTTTTTTAAAATGCCTATATATATATATATATAT
>CAVJSG010000201.1:0-3629 GCA_963651895.1 Campylobacteraceae bacterium | reverse complement strand
TTGCGGTAAATTATGGGGCTTTTGAGCCACTCAAACACCACGACATTGCTTTTGTAGGCGAGTTTCAGGAATTTTTGCAAGTCCCAGCCGTTAATGTCAAACTCGTCCAAAATAGGCTCTTCGATGACATCGCGCCCCTCGTAAATGCTTAAATACCAAGCCTGCGGGCGTGTGTATATAAAGCGGACATCGTAATCGCTGTCTATGGAGGCGAAATTCCACGCCCGAGAGCCGCTCTCGCAGGCGTATAAAATCCGCACGCCTTGCTCGTGCTCGATTTTGTCGAGCCTTTCTTGGATGATTTTTTCAGCGTTCATAAAAATTTTCCTTAAAATTTAAAATTTGCGTGGTTTGGGTTTTGGCGTGAATTTTTTGGGAAATTTTGGTAAATTTTCAGCACCGCACTGCGTAAAATTCACGCAATTTTGTGAATTTTTTATTAAATTTTGCGAAAAATTCACAAAACCCATTCCCCAAAAACCAAATCCTATGAATTTTTTTAAAAAAATTGCCAAAAAATCACAAGCTAAAAATTCACCAAATTCCGTGAATTTTTTAGCATTTTATAAAATCAGCGCGAGGTTAAGCCGCGCCCAAATGCCCTTTTACTAGCTCGTAGGCTTCATTTACCTGCTGAAATTTACGCGCACCCTCGTTTAATTCTTTTTCGCTGACATTGTTGGCGTTTAGCACATCTGGGTGGTATTTTTTGGCAAGTTCGCGGTATTTTTTCTTTACCTCGCTTAAATTTGCGCTCTTTTTTAAGCCCAAAATTTCATAAGCCTCGTCTAAATTCAGACTTTTATTCTGCGTTTTTAAATTTTTAATGTTATTTAGCAGATTTTCAAACTCGCGCTCACTCACCCCAAAACCCCGTGAAATCGCACTTAAAAGCTCGATTTTCGCCCCGCTCAGCCGCCCATCGATGCCCGCCATAAAAAGCAGCACATTTAGGACATTGAGCCGCTCGGCGTGGGGCAGTGGCACTTCGCGCATAAACTCACGCGCCACGCTAGCAGCATCGCCTAGCTCATTTTTGTGCTCGTTGAAAGTGGCTTTCAAAAACTCGCGCTCGCCCTTATCTTTGGCGTTTGCGTTGAGAATTTGGCTGATGACATCGGCTTCTTGCTCGCTCACGCGCCCATCGCTCTTGGCGATTTTGGCTAGAAGCGCGACTACATAGTAGTTCAAGCGGCGTTTGAAATCATCCATCCTCTGCTCCATAACCCCCTGCAAAAAACCCCTGCCAAAGCCCTTTGCACCGCGCTGCGCACGCCCTAAAAAGTCCTCTTTGCCGTAAGCCTTAAAATAATAATAAAACGCGGCGATTGCCAAAAATAAAAGAATATAAACCATTTTCAGCCCAACTTTTCTGCGAAACTTTTAAAATAAAGCGAATTTAGCTCATCCTCGCAAAGTGCTATTTCATCGCATTTAAAATGCTTTTGTGGGGTGCTTTTGCCTATTTTACTGAATTTCACGCTAAATTTCACGCATAAATCTGTGAATTTTAACTCGTCTAAAACCCCTACCACAGCGCGGCTTGGGCTTTCCTCAAAAAGCAATTTTTTGTCCTTAAAATCCGTGTGAATTTCAAGCCCAAATTTAGAAATGGCGCACATTTTTGCCAAAGTGAGTGCCAAACCGCCCACGCCCACGCTGTTTGCGCAGTGCAAAATGCTCGCCTCGTTTGCGGCGAGTAGTAAATTCCACAAATTCAGCTCGCTTTCATAGTTTAATTCGCCCAAAACCCCTGCCACAGCGGAGTCTTGGAGCTTTGCGATGAGCGAGCCTGCAAATTCGCCCTTTGTTTCGCCTAAAAGATACACCGCGACATTTTCACGCGTGAAATGCGATTTTAGCGAGTTTTCAGCATTTGAATTCAGCCCCACGCCCACTATGGTAGGGCTTGGGTGTATGCTAACGCCCTTTGTTTCATTATACAGCGAGACATTGCCACTCACAACGGGCGTATTTAGGGCGTTGCAAGCTTCCTTGATGCCCTCGCAGCCTTGTGCGAACTGCCACATCACCTCGGGGTTTTGAGGGTTGCCATAGTTTAAGCAATCGCTTATGGCAAGGGGTTTTGCGCCCGCACAAGCGATTTTGCGCCCCACAGCAGCGACATTTCGCGCCGCACCGATTTTGGGGTTTATGAAATTCACGCGCGAGTTACACTCCACAGCCATAGCCAGCGCAGCCCCATTTTCCTTTACTCTCAGCACGCTCGCACCCAGCGCGCCGTCTGCTTTTAGGGTGTTTGTGCCCACGCTCGAATCAAACTGCTCGTAAATATAGGCTTTATCCGCGACATTTTCATCGCAAAGCAAGGTTTTTAGGGCATCTTGCGCACTCGTTTTTAGCGTGAATTTATAGTTTTTAATTTCATCCAAATACTTTGGTTTGCTCACGGGGCGGCTTAAAATGGGCGCTTTCTCGCTAAGAGGCGCGATGGGAACGAGTCCCACAAGCTCATTATGCCAGAAAAGCTCCATTTTACCGCTATTTGTAACCTCGCCGATGATGGCAGCGTCTAAATTCCACTTGGCGAAAATGCCCATCACCTCGCGCTCGCAGCCTTTTTTGGCGCAGATAAGCATTCGCTCTTGACTCTCGCTAAGCATTAGCTCATAGGGGCTCATCGCACTTTCTCGCATCGGCACCTTGTCCAAAAACAGCCGCATCCCGCTGCCGCTGCGCCCCGCCATCTCAAAGCTGCTTGAAGTCAGCCCCGCCGCACCCATATCCTGAATTCCCACGATGAAATCCGTCTTAAAAAGCTCCAAGCACGCCTCCATCAGCAGTTTCTCGGCAAAGGGGTCGCCCATTTGCACCGTGGGGCGCAGGGTTTTGCTAGCATCATCAAAGCTGTCGCTTGCCATCACAGCACCGCCAAGCCCGTCCCTGCCGGTCTTTGAGCCCACATAGATGACGAGATTGCCCACGCCTTCGGCTTTGGCGTAGAAAATGTCCTTGCTTTTGCAAACGCCCAGCGCAAAGGCATTTACCAAAATGTTGCCGTTGAAGCACTCATCAAAGCTCGTCTCGCCGCCGATAGTCGGCACGCCCATACAATTTCCATAGTGCGCGATGCCCCCCACCACGCCTTTGACGAGGTATTTTTGGTGTTTGGCGCAGTCAGCACCCCGCAAAGAGCCGAATTTTAGGGAGTTTAAAGATGCCACCACTCGCGCGCCCATAGTGAAAATGTCGCGCATAATGCCGCCCACGCCTGTGGCTGCGCCCGCGAAGGGCTCGATGAAGCTCGGGTGGTTGTGGCTTTCGACCTTAAAAACCGCCGCCATCCCCCCGCCGATGTCGATGACGCCGGCGTTTTCCCCGGGACCCTGCAAGACCCACGGCGCCTTTGTGGGAAAGCCGCGCAGATATTTTTTGCTCGATTTGTAGGAGCAATGCTCGCTCCACATTGCGCTAATCACGCCAAGTTCAAGCAAATTTGGCTCGCGCCCTAGAATTTTTAAAATTTCCTCATACTCGCCCTCGCTGATTTTATGGGCTTTGATGGTGGCTTTGTCCATTTTTGTCCTTTTTTTGTAACGACTTGTCAAATTCATCGCCTAAAATTCAGGCTTTTGCGTGAATTTTTAAATTCAGCTTCAAATTCACAC
>CAVJSG010000200.1:0-3636 GCA_963651895.1 Campylobacteraceae bacterium | reverse complement strand
CTAAAAATAGTGGTGTAACACAAGCAACGAAAGTTAAAATCACAGCGGTAAGCAACGAGAAAAAGCCTAATCCTTTGGTAGGCTTTTTTAGGGGTGTTAGGGATAAATTTGACGGCTTTAAGTCGGCTTTTAGGCAAGGCAAAGATATAAAGGCGGAGCAGAATGAGAAAGCCAAAGATGAAAATGGCATTGCAAAAAAAAGGTGTAAAGATGGAATCAACAGCTTTTGTAAACGCTAGAAGTGAAATAAATAATAGCGATATTATGGCTGATAAAGTCAGCATAGTTTTTTGTTAGAGTTACTTCAAGCCATTTTTACCAAGAAAAAAATTTGTCGTAGATGACATAGTAAAAGAACTCCGCAAAAACGAAACCCTGACAAGAGAGCTAAATGCGACTATGATAGAAAGTGCTTTGGGCAAGAATGCAAATTTGTCAAAAGAACTCATCACAGCCAAGCTAGAACAAGCCATCAACGAAAATCCAAACTACGCCCAAGAACAAAAGGATTTTTACCTCTCAAAGCTAGCTGATGAGGACTTGATGGATAAATTCTATGACATATTGAGCGTTAAGGACATAGCGAACAAGGCTAAAACAAACGATGAGCTATTAGCACTTGTGAATGAATCTTTTAGCGGTAACTTCACAAAGGCAAAAGAGAAAATTGCTGATTTTAAAATAAACTCAAACACTATGAATAGCCTTGATGACACGGCTTTGAAAAGTATGAGGATGAGATGACAAACGCCATTGAGGAAAATTTAAAGGCGAATAAGGATTTGTCAAAGAGAACTGATGATGAGCCGCCTAGCGGACAAAGACAATCAAGACAGTGAATTTCTGTTAAAATTTTCGTGTGTGTTTTGAATTTGCGGCATAGTCCTTAAAATTTGCTTTTTAAAGATTTTTGTGCTATAATGCACGAAAACTTTTGAGAAATGAAAGGAAAACAATGCCTACGCCTGTCAATAAAATACTAGCACCGCATTTTACCAAAGAGGAAATTTTGGCTTATTTAAAAGAGCTCAAGCCTGAGCTAGAAAAAGACGGCATAGTCGAGCTTGGGCTCTTTGGTTCTTATGCAAGTGGTTATGCTGATGAATTTAGTGATATAGATATTGTCTTTGGCACAAATGATAAATTTAGCGAAAAATTCTCTGGTTGGGATTATTTTATTTATAAGAGCAAGATGAGAGAAAGGCTCGAAAATCGTTTTGGTGTGGATATTGATTTAATCAATACCAAATATATCAAAAAAAGACAAAGAGAAATTTCTTAGGGGCGTGATTTATGCTTGAAAAAGAAAGATTGTTGGAACATATAGAACAAACTATTGATGAAAGAACCTTGCCTTTGGCAATACAAAAGGACATTGAGGCTTTAAAGGATTATCACAAAGGCGATACGAGCCTTGTTTGGGAAGCCCTGTGGTATAGGCTTTACAGCACTATAAATTCTTTTCAGCACAACTATGACATTACAGAGGAAATGGCTGATTATTTACGCGCAAAGTATCTTGGATTAGGTTCTGCGGAGAATTTTTATTTTAATGATACAAAAAATTCTATTTATGTAAAATAAGGATTAGGCTATGGAGATAGATTTTAGCAAATACCAAAAAACCCTAAAAACATATCGCGGTGCAAGCGGTAGCAAGATAAGCATTATCTATAATGACGAACTTTATATGCTTAAATTTCCTGCGAATGTTACCAAGTAACATTTGGATATTGTGTAGTAACAGCAGTATCAACGAATATATCGGCTGTCATATCTTTGAAAGTTTGGGTTTTGACACGCAAAAAACCTTGCTTGGTAAATTTGAGGGCAAAATCGTTGTGGCGTGTAGGGATTTTGAGATAAATGACTACCGCTTTTTATGATTTTGGTTCTTTAAAAAATACCATCATAGATAATGAAAGCAACGGCTACGGAATGGAACTTAAAGATATTTTAGAAGTTTTTGACAGGCAAAATTACTACCAAGCAATATCGCCTAGCAAAATTAAAAAACATTTTTGGGAAATGTTTATCGCTGATGCGTTAATAGCAAATTATGATAGGCACAATGGAAATTAGGGTTTTTTATATAACGATAAAACAAATGAGATTAAATTTGCACCGATTTTTGATTGTGGTTCGTGTTTGTTTCCACTTACCACAAAAGATGCGAAATTTAAAGAAATTTTAGAAAACCCAAGTATGCAGGCTGAAATGATTTATAATTATCCCCCATCAGCCATTAGACTTAATAAAACCATCATAAACAATTACGATTTTCTTGTGCAAACCGATAATCAAGATTGCCTAAATGTACTTGTAAATATCACTGAACGCATAGATATAAAGGCTATTTGTAGGATAATTGACGAGACGCCATATATAAGTGATTTACATAAGGATTTTTTAAAACTTATGCTTTCTCATAGAAAGGAAAAGATTTTAGAACAAGCTATCATTAAAAACAAAAATATAAACATTGACCAAAGTGCCAAAGATATTTTATTTGCTGGCTATAAAGCGATACGCCAAGAACAAAAAAATAAAACCACTAATAATGCTAGCAGTGCCAAAAATACACAGCAAACCGACAAACAAAAGCCTAGTGCTGATACGGATAAGCCTAGCGGTCCAAAACGATGAATTTTGAGTTTTTTTATGCCATAATAACGCACAAAATTTAGAAAGGACACCCTATGAACTCATTTAACGCCAAAGAAATTTTCATTTATAAGCACAAAAAACTCTACGGAAAAATGCTAAATGATAAGATATTTTTACTCAAAAACGGCGACTTTGTGCTTGATGATAGCCTAAAATGCGAGCTTTTAGACATTTTGCCTGAGGACATTGATTTGCAAATAATGCTTAAAAATTTCATCGTGCAAAATCCCATCGAACTTTTGCCATTTTTGAAAAACACCATAGGCAATTTTGACTTTTCAGCAATACCAAACAAAACAAATTTCGACAAGCCAATAATGTCGAATTTAAGGGCACAAAACATCTTTCAATTCGTCCTAGAAAACTTGCCTTGCCATAAAGGAAAATTTGCTAAATCCTAGCGTGAATTTTACGCTAGATAAAGACACGCAAAGGTTTTCATTAAGCGGCTATCAGCACAAACTGCAAGTATCGTAAATGACTTAATCGTAGATGATTACGGGGATTTCATCTTTAAACCCTACAATCAAAACTACCCTCAGCTGCCTGAAAATGAGCATTTAAATGTCAGCTTTATGCGTGAATTTGGCTTTGAAGTGCCTTTTAATGGGTTTGTTTATCATTGCACAATGAGCGTTTATCACTATTTTATCAAGCGTTTTGACATTGATGAAAACGGCGAAAAACTGCCGCAAATCTCGCTAAATGCGCTAATGAAAAGCAATGATAAATACGAGGATTCGATAGAAAAATCTTGTGAATTTTTGCGCTTTATCTATGCAAATGCCTTGCTGCATAACAATGACTTGCATAAAAAGAATATAGGCTTTGTTTTTAAGGACAATAAACTTGTTTTAAGCCCCATTTATGACATTATAAATTGCTTTGTCATTAAGGGCATAAGCGACAAGCAATGTGCCCTAGCTATAAGGGGGCACGATGATGGCATAAGGATAAACTACTTCAAAC
>CAVJSG010000199.1:0-3640 GCA_963651895.1 Campylobacteraceae bacterium | reverse complement strand
GGGGCGAGCCCAGAAAACGCCCAAATTCCAAGCACTTATCAACTAGGTGCAGTGGAAATCACAGCCCCCAAGGAGATTGACTACAACCCAAGCGTTGCCACCATCAACGCCAAGGATATCAAAGACAGCAACTCCGACAATGTCGCCCAAGCCTTGCGAATGACGCCGGGCGTGATGATAAACGAAGCTTATGGGCAAAGGGCTGAGCCAGCTATTAACATAAGGGGCTTTGGCAGAGGGCAAGTGGGGCTTTATTTAGACGGCATTCCTGTTATGGAAATTTACAGCCGCGCGACTGATTACTCGCAATACATCACCCAAGGCATCGCTAGCGTGCAAGTCTCAAAGGGCTTTACCTCGCCTGTTTATGGCATAAACGCCCTTGGCGGTGCGATAAATTTAGTCTCTCATCGCCCCCAAAAAGAGCTTGAACTAAATTTGCGCCAAAAGCTCATCATAGGCAATCATTCAAGCCCCGATGAAATTCAACAAGGCGTTAGCGTGGGGACAAACCAAGGTAAATTCTACTTCCAAGCCGATGTTTCTAACACAAACCGAAGCACTTATAGGCTTTCAAGCGATTTCACAAGCACGGTTTTCCAAAAGGCTGGCGGCGACCAAAACAACGCCTACTACAAAAACACCACGGCGAAATTAAAAGTCGGCTTTGTGCCAAACGAAAACCACGAATACTCGCTCAACTACATCCACCAAAAAGGCACAAAAGGCGGACTTATGGGCGAGAACGGTGGGCATTTTTGGCTGTGGCCTGCTTATGACAAGGACACGGTGTATTTGCTAGGAACTTCGTTTTTCACGCCTGATTTGTCCTTAAATACTAGACTTTATTATGACAGCTTTTATAATGAGCTTGAATCCTACAACGCCGTAAATACCGCCACAGGCAAGCCAAACCGCACGACTTATCAATGGAACAGCATTTACGATGATGACACCTATGGGGGAATTCTCACTTTAAGCTGGGACATAGCTAGGGATTCAAACCTCAAATTCGGCGCAAATCTCAAAAGAGACCACCACCTTGAAAGCGCAAACGACAAGTCAAATTTAGTGGAGCTTACTTCGAGCATCTTTGCTCAGTTTGCCCAAAGGCTTGGGGATTTTCGCTTTGTGCTAGCTGGAAGCTACGATAGGGCTGATATGATTAGTGCTTCTTATAGGACTGTGGTAGGCTTGGACGCGTTAAACAAATCCATAGAGGAAGTCAAACACGACAAAACCAAACTCAATGGCAATTTCTCCGTGCAGGGCATTGTGTATTATGACTTGGGCGATGCGCACAATATCCATATAAGCGCGGGCAAAAAGCAAAATATGCCCACCCTTGCGGACAGATACTCATCTCGTATGGGCGGCGTGGTGCAAAACCCAAATTTAAAGGTAGAAAGTGCCTTAAACTACGAGCTTGGCTATGATTTAAGCCTTGCTAGCACCCGTGTAAGCGCAGCTGTGTTCTACAACGATATGAACAATATGTTCGTTCAGCGAGATGTCATCGTTACGACAACTCAAAGCGAGGCTTTGGCTGTTTGCGCCGCGCCTAGCGAAAGCGGCAGTGGGGCTAGCAAAACTTATTCTTGCTCCCAAAACACCAACGCTAACGAGGGCTACACACTTGGCGGCGAAATAGGCGTTGAACAGGGCTTTTTCGCCGATGATTTGCTGATTGTGGGGGCAAATTACAGCTATATCTACAAAAAGGCAAAGGGCTTGTCGGATGACAACACAGCCGCTGGCACCAACATCACAAACTACCCAAACCATATGTTTAACGCGAGCGTGAAAGTAAGACCTATAAAAATGCTCGAATTCATAGCCCTTAGCACCCTTGAAAGTGCGCGAAACTACTTTGACAGCAGCTCGCAGAGTTATTATAAAAACAATAACTTCTTTACGCTGGATTTGAGTGCAAATGTAGAATTCACAAAGGGGCTTGTGGCAAGCGTGGGCGTGATGAATGTAACGGATAGGGATAACACCGTGTATTGGCACAACAAAGGCAACCCAACTCACCTTGCAGGGCGCAGGTGGTTTGTGGGAGTGGATTATAAATACTAATCCACCATTGTGGCAAAATGCGTGAATTTTTTGCGTGTTTTGCCCAAATTTTGTCATTGCAAGGCAAAGCGCGTGAATTTTTTGCTAAATTTGCGAGAAATTCACGCTTTTGCCCTCAAATCGTCATTGCGAGGCGTGGTTTTTTGCCACGCCGAAGCAATCTAAAATTCACGGATTTTCAAAATCCGTGAATTTTTTAACACAAAATGATAAAATTTCAGCATAAAAGGGGGACGAAATGTCTAAAATCAAATTTTATGCGTTAGCCTTTGTGCTGGCGTTCGCTTTCGTGGGCTGTGATAAGGGCGAAAATTCAGCCCAAAATTCACAAAATGGCGTGAATTTAGCGGCAAATTCCGTGAATTTAAACAAAAATTCACAAAATTCCGTGAATTCTAGTGCAAATTTAGCCAAAAATTCAGCGCAAGATTTGTCAAAATACCGCGCACTCTACGCCAAGCCCACGAGCGAGTGGGCAAAGCCTGAACTTGACCCAAGCATTGAGAAAGAGTGGCAGGAATTCGCTCCACGCCCCCAAAATGCGCCCTTTCCAAAGGATAACGAATTCGCACCCATAAAGGCATTTTTGGGGCGCACGCTTTTTAACGAGCCGCGGCTATCAAAAAGCGGGCAATTTGCCTGCGAAAACTGCCACCACAAGGAAATGGCATCCAGCGATGGGCTGCCGCGCGCGCTAGGGCACGATGGGCAAATCGGGCGGCGCAACTCGCCCAGCACCCAAATGGCGGGCTTTTTTGATGAGCTTTTTTGGGACGGACGCGCCGCAAGCCTTGAAGAGCAAGCACTTGGACCCATCACAGACCCTGTGGAAATGGCAAATACGCTCGCAAACGCCGAAAAAGCCATAAAAAACATCCCAGAATACTACCTACTCTTTGTCGCAGCCTTTGGGGATGAGACTTTAAAGCGCGAGTGGGCGCAGTTTTATCCGCAAGTGCTGGCGAGCAAACCGCAAGAAATCGTTACTTCGCTTGCCCAAGAAAGCACGCAAATAGCCATTATACCGAACAATGAGCAAAAATTCACGCTGCAAGGCGTGGAGGATTTGGCATCCTTGCCGCCACAAGAGCTCGCAAACCTACAAGAACAAGCCGATGCAATTTTTGGCACGAAGGCTTATAATAGATTTTTAAGCGCACCCAGCGGCAAGTCCATCACAGGCGTAGCCGCACCCAAAGTGCCACAGAATTTGATAAGCGAGGCAAAAAAACTCATCACCATAGAAAACATAGCCAAAGCCCTAGCGACCTTTGAGCGTTCCTTTGGCATAGCGAGACAAACGCGCTTTGATGACTTTTTAAGGGGCGATTATGCGGCTTTAAGCGACAAGGAACTCTACGGGCTGGACATTTTCCGCAACAAAGGGCGTTGCGCGAACTGCCACTACGGCTTTTTGCTGAGCGATAAAAAATTTCATAATATAGGCTTGGACTTTTATGGGCGCGATTTGCAGGACCTTGGACGATATGAGGTTACGAAAAACCCCGCTGACATAGGGGCTTTTAAAACGCCGACCCTCGTAAATGTCGCTAAAACCGCG
>CAVJSG010000198.1:0-3648 GCA_963651895.1 Campylobacteraceae bacterium | reverse complement strand
CACCAAATTTTCACTAAAAATTCTCGTCTGAAACGCTTTCTAAAAACGCAAAATACTTCTTTAAAATAGGCTCCAAAAGCCCCATATTTCGCAGAAAATCTCTAAAAGTAGGGTCTGCGAGTTCCGCTAGAAATTCGCGGGCGTTTTTCAAGCCGTAATGCTCGTCCTTTTTCACAAGCGTTATCAGCGCGGAGTGAAACATTTCTATCTCGCTAAGTGGCTTTATTTGGGGCTTTGAAAAGAGTGTGGGGTTTTTCATTTTCGGTCTATCTTTGCGCCTTTCTATATAAAAAATCGCCTCAACACTAACGCTGTGAATAAGCTCGTGCAGCAGAGTTTCAGCCTTAAATGCTTTTGAGCAATCATTAAAAAGCATAGTGATTAGCTTTATTTTTGAGGTATAATACGCACTAGCTTTATCGTCTTTTTCAGTGGTAAAACTTACTTTGATTTCAAATTTTTTAGCGATTTCAAAGGTTTTGGCAAAAAGTGCGGCATTTATCTCATCCTTGTTGTGCCGCTCAAAAAACGCCTCTATCACGCTCGCATCACGCGGCTTTTTAAGCTCAAAAACCTCGTTTAATGCTATGCCATCAGCTAGTAAATCTTTTGTAATCCAACTATATCTTAACTCATCATTGATTTGAAATTTACGCCTTTCAAATGCCGAAATTTCGCATTCGCAAAACTTAGACAGCGCCGCAAAATAAAGGTTTGGTTCCATTTTATATTCTTTTACTATTTTTATATTTCTTATCAAAACACGCAACTGCAAACGCTCAAATTTCGTAAGGCTGTGCCTTTGAGCGATTTGCTCTGTGAGCCTTTGAGCGTAAATGGAGCGCATTTCCTCTGTTTGTTTTGCGTCATCTTGCATTTATACACCTTTATGTTAAAATAAATACTGCTCGCTAGGACTTTGGGCTGAATTTGGCTTTGAATTTGAGGGCTGAATTTCGCTTGAATTTTTGCCAAAATCGCTATTTTCAAGTGCGTCAAAAAGGCTAATTTCCTTTGTTTGCGGCGCAAAAAGCTCGGTAAAGTCCTCGTAGTCCGCTTTCACAAGGCAGTAGCGAAAGTCAAAAACCTCGCACAACTCGGCTAAATCGCGGTAGGAAAAGTCGCAAAATAGGCTCTCACGGCTTGCGATTTTAAAGCCTTTCACGCTTGAAAGTGCTTCGCTTAAAAAGGCAAAGTGGCGTTCGTCTTGCACCACGATGAAGGCGCGTGGGCTTTTGCCAAATTCTGTGATGAAATTTTGCTTATCCACGAAAAAAACTTGGTAAAAATTGAGCTTTTTTTCAAAAAGAGTGAATTTCCTGCCCCTTAAAGCCAAAAAATTCACAAAATTTGCAAAAATTTGAGCATAAGCAAAGCAAAGTTTAAGTTTTAGAATTTTATCATTTTGCAGGGTAATTTGAGAATAAAAAAGCGAGCTATGAGAAATTTTTTCTGAATTTTCGCCCTGAATTTCATCAAAATTCGCGCAAAATTCAAGCAAATACTCGCTATCATCAAAGGCAAAAAGGCTTGAATTCTTGGCATTTACGAGCAAATCAAAGTCCTCGTAAATGTCCCCGCCGAGTTTTGCGACACCCAAAGCCTCGCAAAAGTCCATTTCCAAGCCCTTGCAGAGTAAAAACTCTAACTTTTTTTCCTCGCTTAAAAAGCGCAAAAGCTTGGAAATAGCCCTTTTGAGCGACTTTGCTTGCAGATAAAACACCTCTTTGTCGGCTATCTCGCACTCTTTTTCGCTCACGATGACGAAAGCACCGGCTTTTGCGGCGGCTTTGAGTTCATCCTCATCGTTTGAAAAAAAGGCGTAGCCGCCTTTGAGTTGGGCTAACTTTCGCGCAAAGCCAAGCACCGCCGAGGGCGAGCCCTCATTGATGATCTGCGTTTGCAAAAGCTCGTTCAGGCTTGATATATTCATACTTTGCGCCTTTTTTAGCTTTTAAATTCTCGTGTTGCCGCCGTTTTGTGCGTTAAAAGCACTTGAAACGCCCAAATTTTCATCATTTTCCACGCCAAAATTACCAAAAATTCCCAAATTTTCGCTATTTTGCGCACCAAAACTACTATAAATTCCCCACACCGCCGCCATTTCAATCATTTGACACGCTCTCTAAAAGCGGCTTTTCAACCCTCACAAACAAAGGCTCGCAGCTGCTTTTTGCGGTAAAATCTAGCAACTCATCCCCTAAAATTAGGCTTTTGTAGTTTTGCGTGCTTATTTCAAAGCCCAAATTCTGGGCTATTTTAGCGCAGGACTGCGGCAGGGCAGGGCTTAAAAGCACGCCCACACGCGCTAAAATGTTCGCACACAGCGCGACAAGGGCGTTTGCGCGTTCCGTCTCGCCGTTTTTCACCAAAACCCAAGGCTCGTATTTGCTAATCGCCGCATTTGCAAGGCTTAAAGCCTTGAAAAGCTCCTCCAAATAGCGATTTATCTGCACGGTTTCCAAAAAATTCACGCCATTACGCAAAAATTCCTTGCACTCATTAAGTTCGGCGGCGAAAAATTCACGCACGCGAGCCGAATTTATCGCGGACGCGCTATACTTTGCCGCCATTCCCAAAAGACGGCTTTGCAGGTTGCCAAGTTCGTTGCAAAGCTCGCTATTTATGCGGTTTATCATCGCCTTTTCGCTAAAATCCCCGTCATTTCCAAAAGGCACTTCACGCAGGATGAAATACCGAAAAGCTTCGAGCCCATAGGCGTTTGCGACACTTGCGGGCTTGATGACATTGCCCTTGCTTTTGCTCATTTTTTCACCCTCCCTAGTCCACCAGCCGTGCGCTGCGATGAATTTTGGCAGCGGCAGCCCCACGCTCATAAGGAATGCAGGAAAATAAATCGCGTGAAACTTCAATATATCCTTGCCTACAAGGTGCAAGTGTGCGGGGAAAAAGCGCATATTAGCCCCTTTGCTTATGTAGTCTAGCGATGAAAGGTAGATAAATAGGGCATCCAGCCACACATAAATGCTGTGCGCCGCGTCCCCCACGCCCTTTGGCAGCCCTATGCCCCACTCAATCCCCGTGCGCGTGATGGACAAATCTTTAAGCCCGCCCTTAATGAAATTCACAAGTTCTGCCTTTTTGTTGCGCGGTAAAATGGGCTCCGCGTCCTCATACCACTGCAAAATTCGGCTTTCATAGCGGCTGAGCCTGAAAAAATAGCTTTCCTCTTTTAGCAGGCTTGTCTCTTTGCCACAATCTGGGCAGCCGCACTCGCCCACTAGCTGCGTTTTGGTGTAAAAACTCTCGCAGGACACGCAGTAGTAGCCCTCGTATTCGCCCTTGTAAATGTCGCCCTTTTCGAGCATCGCGGCGAAAATGCTTTGCACAGCGGCAATGTGGCGCTCATCCGTGGTGCGTGCGTAAATGTCATAAGTGATGCCAAACTCGTCCCACAGGGCTTTGAATTTGGCGCTTATCTCATCGACATACTCTTTGGGCGTGTAGCCGCGCGCGCGGGCGGCTTGCTCGACCTTTTGCCCGTGCTCGTCCGTGCCCGTGAGAAAGAGCGTTTCCTCGCCTTGCAAGCGGTAAAAGCGTGCCATAGTGTCGGCGATGATGGTGGTGTAGGCGTGCCCCAAATGAGGCACATCATTGACATAGTAAATGGGGGTGGTTAGATAGCGC
>CAVJSG010000197.1:0-3649 GCA_963651895.1 Campylobacteraceae bacterium | reverse complement strand
TGAATTTTTGTCTATGGCACAGGGCTGCTTGCTCGTGTTTTCGGCATTTGGCGTGATTTTGCTAGCGAGCTTTTTGCTTTGGGGCAAGCTTTGCTGGGGTAAATGGCGTTGATAAATTTCGATAAATTTGCACTTTTGAGAAAATTAAATTCAGTAAAACTCGGCGAATTCACGCTTTTTGAGTGCTAAAATTTGCTAATTTTACCCCAAAATTATGTGGTAAAATTCACACCAAAACTCGTGGGATAAAGGGCGAGAGTTTGACTAGGATTTCATACTCTATGGTGCCGAAAAACCTCGCCCACGCCCTAGCGTCCTCAAAAACGCAGACGCAATCGCCCAAGTCCTCGCAAGAAAAGCTGTCCATCGACATTCGCCCAAGCAAGCAAGCGCGGGCTTTTTGGGCGTTTGGCTCGCCCACAAGCCCTGCCGCACAAGCATTTTTAGCCGAATTTGCGCTCGAATTTTCGCCCAAATTTGCGTTTTTGGATAAATTTAAATCTAAATTTTCATTCAAATTTGCATTTTGGGCTGAATTTTCAGCAAAATTTTCGTCCAAATTTATATTTTCGGCTGAATTCGCTTGAATTTTAGCCAAATTCGCCTGAATTTCGCCTATGTTTTCGAGTTTTGAGGGCGTTGCTAGCGGCAAAACCCCCTTGCCATCGTATCTAAAAAGCCCATCCGCGTAGCCCAAATCGTAAGTAGCGATATTTATGTCCTTTCGTGCCGTGAAAACGCCCCCATATCCTACACTTTGCCCAGCTCGCAAAGTGCGAGAGCTTAATTTATGGGCGTAGAGTTTTAAAATGGGCTTTAAATTCGCGCAAAATTCATTGTAACCAAACTGCGCCAAACCCACGCGGCAAAGCTCATCTTGCGGGAAATTCTCGCAGCGAAAAAGCGCGGCTGAGTTGTGCGAGTGGAAAATTAGGCGTTGCGAGGATAGTTTTAAAGCCCTTTTTTTCGCGCTTTCAAAAATTTCTCTTTGGCGCAAATAGCTATTTTTGCTTTCATCAGCAGCGGCAAAATGCGTGAAAAGCCCCTCTATGTAGAGGTTGTGCCGCTTTGCCTTGTCGAAAATTTCCTCCAAATCCTCCACGAAAACGCCGTTTCTGTGCATCCCTGTGTCGATTTTTAAATGAATTCGGCTACCATTTTTTAGCCGCGCTAAATCGTCTTTTGAATTCAGCGCATATATGAATTCATCGCTTTCCTTGCCGTGTGGATGGTGAGATAAAATGAGTATGTTTTTGAAAAAGCCTTGCAAAAAAATCGCTTGATTTTCGTTTTTAAGCGCGGCGAAATTTATGCCCATTTGCTTTGCGAGTGGCGCGATAAGCTCGACTCCGTGCCCATAGGCGTTGTCTTTTAGCACGCAAATGACCTTTTCTACGCCGCCTGCTTTGTTTGCGATTAAGCCAAGGTTGTGCTCGTAGGCGTTTTTATCTATTGTGATGAGTGCCATTACTGCTCTGCTAGGATTTTCATCTTACCCGAAGTCGCGTCAAGCTTGACATATAGGGTTTTATTGCCGCGAAATTGATGATTTTTGGTGTGATAGTCTTGGTAAAAGGCGATGCGAAAGAGTTTTTCGCCGCGCAAATTTGGGTAAGGGCTGATGCTGATTTTAGAAAATTTGATGGTTTTTTTCTCTTTTTTGGCAAAAATCGCCCCCTTCATCGCGGCAAATTCCTTGAAATTTTTCTTGTCAAAGCGCCGAAAGTCCTTTTCATCGTAGAATTCAAGGTAGGATTTGAGGTCGCTTTCGCGCCATTTGTCCTTCCACGCGAAAAGCGAGGCGAGCAAAAGCGCGATTTCATCGGCGTTTGTGCGCACGACTTGCTTTTCCTCCGTCATCGCAAATTTTTGCCGCTGCCCTTTTATGACTTCGCTAAAAGCGCGTAGGGTGTCGTTGTGTAGGGCTATGCAGCCGCGTGTTTTAAGCTCATCAAGCCGCCCGCCATCGAGCGGATAGCCGTGTATCCAAATGCCGCTGCCCGTTTTGTTATTGACTTTATCGAGCAGGTTTGGATAGCTTGTCGCAAAGGCTAAACCCCCGTAATACTGGTCCTCCGGCGCGAATTTATCCCCCAACTCATAAAAGCCCACGGGCGTTTTTAAGTCCCCTTGCACCTCTTTATCGCCCATAAGCCCCGTCACGCCGACTTTCTCGTCAAATTCTTGGCTCAATTTGCCGTCCTTGTAAAAAAACACCTTGAAAGTTTTGTCTGTCTTGTTTGTAACCACTATGGCGGCGTTTGAGTCGTAGTAACCTAGCGAAACATTTTTATCTCTCAGCTCGGCAAGCCAAAAATCCTTGCTTGCGAGCTGTTTTTCAAGCTCCACGCCCACAGCCTCCAAGCCCTCGTTAAGATAAATCCTCGCCAAGTCCGCGCCGTTCAGCGCACAGGCAAGCAAGATGAGTGGTAAAAATTTGCGCATTTTCGCCCTTTTTTCAAAATAAAGGGCAAATTATACTTAAATTTGGTTACAAAAAAGGCGGTGCATTTACTTTTCTGCGCTAAAATGACAGCCATTTTCAATTAAGGAGGAAATGATGAAAAAAATTCTTGCGTTTTTTGCGCTGTTTGCGTTCTTTGCGGGCGCAGCCTTTGGCGCAGATATCGAAGTGAGCGGGCTTTACATAAAGCAAACCCCGCCAAACTCCAAAACCAGCGCCATCTTTCTTGTCGCCAAAAACAACAGCGACAAGGACATTGATTTGCTAGGCGCGACAAGCGCGCTAAGCGACAGAATCGAGCTTCACACGCATATCGCCAAGGGCAAAAAAATGGTGATGAGCAAGGTCGATAAAATCACCATCAAGGCGGGGCAAAGCGTGGAGTTAAAGCCCGGGGGCGATCATATAATGCTCTTTAACATAAAAGAGCAAGTTACAAAGGACAGCAAAATCGGCGTTGTGCTGAATTTCAGCAACGGCGAGAGCCTAAATTTCGAGCACATCGAGACTCGCGAGGTCGTCAAACCTAGCAAAAAACATAAGCAGCGATGAAAAAACTGCTTTTTGCCCTCGCCTGCCTCGTGCTTGCGGGGGCTTTTTGGGCGTTTAGGGGCGAGTTTTTGGGCATTTGGGGTGCGGCAAATTCTGCAAATGCTGAAATTTCAGCAAATTCTACGAACGCTGAAAACGCCGAAAATTCCGTGAATTTTTCTAAAAATTCCGCAAGAAATTCACGCACTGCGGGCAAAAAGCGCGTTATCATCAAAGAATTAACCCCACTTAAATGCAATCTAAACGAAACCCCCTGCGAATACGAATTTCAGGGGCGAAAAGTGCGCGTGGAGTTTAGGGACAAGCCCATTTTGGCTATGGTTGAAAACGAGCTTGTCATCGAAAATTTGGGCGATTTTGGCGCGCTTGATATGCGAATTTATGGGCTAAATATGTTTATGGGCGACATTACGCCACGCCTCAAAGCCCTACCACACAGCGCTTACAAGGCAAGCGTGGTGCTGAGCTCTTGCGTGGTTAAGGTTATGCGCTTTCGCGCAGAATTTTTCAAGGACGGAAAACAGCTTGATTTTTACTTTGATTTTGATGTGAAAAGATAAATATAAAGTAAATTTTTGGAATTTTGGCTTTAAAATTTAACATAAATTTAAGCTAAATTTTGCGTGATTTTAA
>CAVJSG010000196.1:0-3659 GCA_963651895.1 Campylobacteraceae bacterium | reverse complement strand
AAAAAGTGCGCTCATAATGCTAATTTTCGGGCTTTGCACGCTTCCTGCGCTGCTGTTTTTTAGCGTGCTTGTGAAATTTTTTGAGCGAACTTTGGGGCGAAAAATGCAAATTTTATGGACAAAAATTTCATATTTGATTATAATTTTATTTGGAATTTATCTCGCATACTTGGGGGTTGTTTTAACGCGATGAGAGAGGACTTGCTGGGGCTTTTAAAAAGCGTGAAAAAGACTATGATTTACTCAAAAACGGACGCAAACGGCGTCATCGTGGATGTCAATCGCCACTTTTGCAAGCTCAGCGGTTACAGCAAAAAAGAGCTTGTTGGCAAAAAACACGGCATCTTAAAGCACCCCGAGCTTTCCAAACGCGCCCCAAGCAAGCTTCGCAAAAAGATAAACGGCTCAAAGCCCTATAAAGTCATCATCAAAAATCTCAGCAAAGACGGCAAAACCCTATATTTAGACACTCTCATCATACCCATACTCAGCGAAAAGGGCGAAATTTGCGCCTTTGCGAGCTTTTCTTACGATGTGAGTAAGATTTTTGGGCTAAATGAGGAACTTTTAGCAGCCAAAAACGAGCTGCGCCAGATGAATGAGAATTTTGAGGAAGTGATGATGCTCTATCACAAGGGCTTTTACGAGCAAAAAGACAGCGTGGAGGCTGAACTTCGCACGAATTTCAACAACAACGAGGCAGAGTTAAGGCAGATTCACCAAGAAAGCACGAATTTATCCATACAGCAAACCCTTGTGAATTTGGCTCATCAGTGGCGCCAGCCCTTAAATGAGCTTGGCATTACGCTCTTTGAGCTAAAAAATGCCGATAAAAACGCGGTGGCGGCGCACTATGAAAAATGCAAAGCCCTTGTCAAACAAATGTCGGCGAGCATTGATAGCTTTGCGAACTCTTTGCAAAGCAAGAATTTGAGCGCATTTTGGCTAATGCAGGCTTTAAAAGAGGTGCAGGATGTGAATTTTGAGGCGTTTGAGCGGCTTGGGGCAAATATCAAAATAGAAAGCAAGGCGAGGGATTATCAGGTTTTGGGGGTTAAGGACGACCTTGTGCGCGTGTTTTATCACATTTTTATGAACGCGATTGAGGCTTATGGCAAGAAAAAACGCAAAAATATCTTTGTTTCCTTAGAGAAATTCAACGAAAACTATGTTAAAATAAGCGTTAGAGACAGGGCAGGCGGGATTTTGTTTTTGGACAAGATTTTTCAGCCCTTTTGGACGACAAAGCACCCTGTGCAAGGGGCTGGGCTTGATTTATACTTTTGCAAGCAAATTGTCGAAAATATGCAGGGGCAAATCAACGCCAGCAACGAAAAAAAGGGCGCTTGCTTTAACATTTATTTAAAAAGCATAGCTTTTTCCTAAAAAAGCATTGAGCGGCGAAAGCTCGCAAAATCAAAGCGCAAAATGAAGCGAAACGCTTTGCTCCGCGTGAAAAATCCGCGCCAGCGGATTAAGCTTCACGCGTGGGCAACCGCGTTGAGTAAAATTTGGAGCTTTGATTTTGCTTTGAATTTACGCTTAAATTCAATGCTTTTTTAGAAAAAAACCAAAGCATTTAAGGAGCAAAGATGAAAAATTTAACCCTAATGATAGTCGAGGATGAGGACAGCCTGCGAAACAGCCTAGAAAAGGCACTTGCGGGCTTTTTTGGTAAGGTTGTAGTCGCTAAAAACGGCGATGAGGGGCTGAAAAAATTCAAAAAATTCACGCCAGACCTCATCATCACGGACATTTTAATGCCCATTACAGATGGGCTTGATATGGCAAAAAGCATCAAAGAAATCTCGCCAAACACCCCTATAATCGTCCTTTCAGCATACTCGGAAAAAGAGCGACTACTTCGCGCCATCGACATCGGCATAGACAAATACCTCATAAAGCCCGTGGATGTGGATGAGCTGCTTCGCATCGCCGCACAGATGAACGAGGCGCGGCTGGGGGCTGGGGCGGTTAAAATCAACGAGCATTATGAATTTGAGCCCAGCAAAAAGGTGCTTGTCAGGGACGGCATAGAAATTCCGCTCACCAAAAAGGAACTCGCCTTCATAATGCTGCTTTTAAAGCAATCAGGCGCTCTCGTGCTGCACGAGGACATCAAGCGGCACATTTGGACTAGCCAGAGCGTTACGGACACCGCCATTCGCACCTTCATCAAACGCGTGCGCGACAAGGTGGGCGAGGGACTCATCAAAAATGTCCCAGGGCTTGGGTATAAGGTGGAGTTGTAGGAAATTTGGGGGCTTGAATTTGCGCTGTAAATTTATGAGAAATTAAACCAAAATTTACGCAAGAGCAAATTTGCAAAGTTTTGCAAACAAAAAATTGTAATGTATTACAAGTGGCGTTGCGAAATTTTTGCAATAAAAACACACAAAAGCATTTTGCCCCCGAATTTTAGGGTATTTTAGGGCATATTTAGGGATTTACAAATAAAAATTTTAGCTCATTTTTCGCCCTTTTTTAAAAGTATTCTTTATTGATTTTAACGCCCCTTTTTTCTAAAATTTGCGCCGTTTTATAGTCTATCAAAGTGCTTTCTATCAGCAAGGTTTTAAGCGCGGGAAGCTCTAAAATAACGCTTGGAAATTCATCAAAATGAAATTTAAATCCGCTCTTTTTGTTGCCCAAATGCAGCTTTTGTAGCTTCTGCAAGCTCGCAAATTCCTTTGGCAGAGTGGAAAAACCGCAATTAGCGATATTCAATTCTTTAAGCTCACTAAGCTCGCACAAAACTTGCGGAAACTCGAAAAAATCGTTGTTCCACAAATCAAGCCTTTGAAGTTTTTGCAAATTTGCAAGCTCTTTTGGCAGCTCATTTAGCCCGCAGCAGTGTATTTGCAAGGCTTTGAGCGCAGTGAGTTTTGTGATGACTTTGGGAAATTTGCTAAAATAATTCTCGCTAACATCTAAAAATTCGAGTTTTTCAAGCCTTGAAAGCTCGTCAGGCAGGGCGTTTAAAGCACACGCACTCAAATGCAGTTCTTTGAGATTTTTCAGCTCGCAAATAATGTTTGGAAACTCGCACAAGTCATAATCGCACAAATACAGGCGTTCGAGGGCTTGCAGGTTCGCAAACTCGCTAGGCAGCGGGCGTAGCGCGAAGTGGTCGCCATCCCAGTCGCTGATAGATAGGCTTTTGAGCCAAGTTAGCTTGCAAATGTTTTTTGGCAGCTGCTTGAAATCAAAATTTTCAAAGCGCAATTCCTCCAAATTTCGCAAATTCACAAAGTCATCCGGCAAGTCATTGAAGCTATATTCCACCGAAAATGTCAGCGATTTAGCGTTTCTTAATTTTTCCTTATCGTTTGGGAAATTAGACAGCGCCATCAAGCCCGAGTGGCAATGCTCTTGCGCCCATTTTAGCAACCTATCAAGCCACTCATCGCTCACAAGGGCGGTGTTTTGGGAGATTTTCTCACGCAAATTTAACAAGGCATTTGCGTTTTCTACGCTCGCGCTCAAAGCCCCATCACTGCGCGCAACTAGACTATTGTCCGTATCCATAATTTAACCTTTTTTTATTTTTTAACTCCGAATTTTCTCACAATTTTTAATAAAATTTACCCAAAATCCTTGAATTTTTTGCGAAATTTAGTCAAAAATTCATATTTTTTTAATTTTTTAAAGCAAAATTC
>CAVJSG010000195.1:0-3677 GCA_963651895.1 Campylobacteraceae bacterium | reverse complement strand
TTGTCATTCTGAGCCTGCGAAGTAGGCGAAGAATCCACAAATTCAAGGCATTGCCGTAAATTTTGTGGATTCTTCGCTACGCTCAGAATGACGAGCGTTTTTCTAAATTTCAACACTTTTTAAAAAGAACCTAAAAATTCAAAAAAATTCGCAACATTATAGCATTTTTTGCGCGTTTTGGGGTAAATTTTATCGCATTTTCAAACGCAAATTTCCCCCAAAAATTCTAAACAAATTTACAACAAATTCACAACCACCCTTTTTTCTTAAAGAAAATCACGGGCAAGATGATAGACACTACCATAATGATAAGCACTACCGGATAGCTGTAAGTAAAATGCAGCTCGGGCATAAACTCAAAATTCATCCCATATATCGTGCCGATGAGGGTTGGGGGCATCATAGCCACGGTTGCCACTGTGAAAAGCTTTATCGTTTTGTTTTGCTCGATATTGATTTGGCTTGCCAAAATGGTTTGGATGTTATCGAGCACATTTAGCTGCGAAACGCCAAATTCCACGAGAGAATTCAAGTCTTTTAGGACTATGGTGAGGTTTTGTTTGGTTTCCTTGTCGATTTTATCGCTCTTTAAAAGCGAGATAATCGCGCGGCGCTTGTCAAATAGGGAGTTTCGCACGCGCATATTTAGTTCTTGCAGCTGCGAAATTTCGCCCAGCATCCTATCGTAAATAAACTCGCTTTGCTTTTCAAGCACGCTCGCACGCAGCTTGCGCGCCTCTTTGTCGATGCCCTCTAAAATGTCCGCGTCCTTTTCCACGCGCACCTCGAAAATTTTATCGATGATATCAAAGCCATCCTCGAAATTCTTAGGACTCGCAAGCACCCGCGCGCGAATTTCCTCAAAGGCGTAAAATTCATTATAACGAATGGTAAATAAAATGTGCTTGTAGGCGATGAAAGTAACGGTCTCGTTGGTGAGTTCAAAAACGCCGTCCTTGATGTCGCGGATGAGAAAGTGCGTGTTTATGGTAACTGTTTTGTTGTCCTCCCAGTAACGCGCGCTGTGCTCGATTTCCTCGCGCTCCTCTTGGTCGGGGATGTCCAGCTCATAGTGCTTTGAGATGTAGTTTATCTCCTCAAAGCTTGGATTTAGCAGGTCAAACCAGAGAATTTTTTCGGGCAAATCCTGCGAGATGTCAAAAACAAGCCGCTGCACCAAGCTGTTGCTCGCCTTTTTGTAGATGGTTATCACGGCTGCCTCCTTTGAATTTTTTGCGACATTATACACAAATTTTGGGTGAAATCGGCATTTTGTGCGTCAAAATTTAAGCAAAAATTGCCAAAATTTAGGGTTTAAAATTTGCCTAAAAAGGCTAAAATTCGCCAAAAATTTAGCAAAATGAGAAAAAATGAACGAAAAAGAAAACGAAATTTTAATGAAAATTAACGAGCTTGAAAACGCCGTTAAAAAGGGCGTTTTAGAGCTTAACGATAGCGTTGAGCTGCGCTGTGAGTGTGAATTTGACGAGCAAATTCGCGCCATCGCCCTAAATTTAAAGCCTTGGCGCAAGGGTCCCTTTCGCATAAACGAGCTTTTCATCGACAGCGAGTGGCAAAGTTTTGTGAAATTTAACCTGCTAAAACCCCATTTAAGCGCACTTTGCGGCAAAGAAGTAGCCGATGTGGGCTGCAATAACGGCTATTATCTTTTCAAAATGCTTGAATTTGCCCCAAAAATGCTTATCGGCTTTGACCCAAGCGTGCGGTGCTTTTTGCAGTTTCGCCTCATAAACGCTCTTGCCAAAACGCCTGTGAAGTATGAAGTGGCGGGCATTGAAGCCCTGCCGCATTATCCGCAAAAATTCGACTTTATTTTCTGCCTTGGCGTGCTTTACCACCGCAGCGACCCATTAAAGGCGCTCAAAGAGCTAAAAGCGGGCTTAAAACGCGGTGGGGTAGTGTTTTTAGACACGCTTTATATCGAGGATGCCCGCGACATCGCACTTGTGCCGCGCAAAACCTACTCAAAAATCTCAAATATCCATTTCGTCCCAAGCGTTAGCGCGTTGCGAAATTTATGCGAAAGGGCGGGCTTTTCGCACTTTGAGGTGCTTACCACAAAGGACACAGACAGCTTCGAGCAAAGAAAAACCGCGTGGAGTGAGGGCTTTTCGTTAAGCGATTTTTTAGACCCTGCCGACCCCAGCTTGACCTGCGAGGGCTACCCTGCTCCAAAACGCCTTTATGTGAGGGTTGGGATTTAGTGTAAAATTATCGCACAAGCTATTTTCGCGCTAAATTTTTTAAATTTATAGCCATTTTTTAGGCAACGAATCCGCCAAACGCCCATTTTATCATCTATCAAAATCTCATTAAAAATAAGGTGAAAGTTAAGAAAAGTCAAATTAAAACGGGGCATAGTCGCTAGCAGTAAGTCGCAAGGGGAGCAGAGGCAAGCGGACGCGGTTATCCGCTACCTATTTTTACAACCCCGTTTCTCGTGGCTCCACTCCGGGCGAAATTATAGCATAAATTTGGGGCAAAATCAAGGCAAAGCCCTATAAATCAAAAGGTTTTAAAAAGTATTGAATTCATTTGTCCGTCTTGCGGTGCATAGTAGTCAAAGCAACCCACTATGCCCTTAACACCCCTTTCACACTCTCTCCGATTAACGCCGGGTTATCCACTACGGTTATCCCACATTTTCGCAGGGCTTCCTTTTTTGCAGCTGCGCTCTCATCGGCGTTGCCGATAATCGCCCCCGCGTGCCCCATCCTCTTGCCCTTGGGCGCGCTAGCCCCTGCGATAAAGGCTACTATGGGCTTTGAGACACTTTTTTGCGCGAATTTCGCCGCCTCGCTCTCCAAGCTGCCGCCGATTTCGCCTATCATCACTATGATTTTGGTTTGCTCGTCCTGCTCGAAAAGCCCCAGCAGCTCGATATATGAGAGTCCTATGATAGAGTCGCCGCCTATGCCAACGGCTGTGGAGATGCCTAGCCCCGCCGCACACACCTGCCTAGCGGCTTCGTAGGTGAGTGTGCCTGACTTTGAGATGAGCCCCACGCAGCCGCGCTCAAAGACGCTGCCGGGCATTATGCCCAGCTTGCACTCGCCTGCGGTGATGATGCCCGGGCAGTTTGGTCCCACGAAACGCATCCCTTTTTTGAGCGCGTAGGCTTTGGCTGCCATCATATCGCGCACGGGCGTGTGCTCGGTGATGACGACTGCTAGCTTTATGCCCGCATCCGCTGCCTCGATGATGGCGTCCTTGACGGCGAAATTTGGCACGAAAATGATGCTAGTATCGGCGTTTGTGGCTTGCACGGCTTCGCAAACGGTGTTAAATACGGGCTTTCCCAAATGCGTCTGCCCGCCCTTAAAGGGCGTAACGCCGCCCACGATTTGCGTGCCGTAATCAAGGCACTGCTGCGCGTGAAAGGTAGCTTCCTTGCCCGTGAAGCCCTGCACGATGATTTTGCTGTTTTTATCGACTAGAATGCTCATTTTAAGCCCCTTTTTGTGAATTTTTTACTAAATTTTGCTCGTTTTGGGTGAATTTTTGCGTGAATTTCGCCTTAAAATTCACAAAATTTTGTGAATTTTACCCCAAAAATTCACGCGTTTTGTGAATTTTTTAGAAATTCTAGCCCAAAATTTTTTACAAAGGATTAAATTTTGTCAAAAAGGTTACATTTGCGTTACATTTTTACACAA
>CAVJSG010000194.1:0-3799 GCA_963651895.1 Campylobacteraceae bacterium | reverse complement strand
AAATAGCACTTCTTTTAATTTTCCTAATAGTTAGCTTTTCAATGAGAATTTATAGTAGTGTGGATTGTTTCGCATTCTGCGAATGCTCGCAATGACGAGTAATGTCATTGCAAACACCCCAAATTTCCCCGCCGTTTTCAAATGAGTGCTAAAATGAGGCATTTATTTTAAAGGATTTGCGATGATAAAAATCAGCATTTGTGGGGCGAATGGGCGAATGGGCAAAGAAATTCAAAACTGCCTAGAAGCCGAAAACAAGGCATTTGAAAAGACTTTTGAAAGTGGCGAAAACCTTGCCGCCGCGCAAAAAATTCACGCCCAAAACGCCCAAAGCAAAAGCGGCGCAAACAGCGAAAATGTCGCGGTTTTAGCATACGCCTTTGACAAGGGCGGAGATTTGGGCGAACTTTTCGCAAATTCAAGCGTGATTATCGATTTTTCCGCACCCGCTTGCACGGTAGAGTTGCTAAAATTTGCGCTAAACTCGCCCAAGCCCCTACTCATCGGCACCACAGGGCTTGATGACGGCGCAAAAGCCCTTATTAACGAGGCTAGCAAAAAAATGCCCCTTTTTTACGCCACAAATATGTCGCTGGGCGTGGCTGTGCTAAACCGCCTAGCAGCGCAGGCGGCGGCGGCTTTGCAGGGCTTTGACATTGAAATCGTGGAGATGCACCACCGCCACAAAAAGGACGCCCCTAGCGGCACGGCGATGACGCTTGCTGAAAGCGTGGCAAAGGCTCGAAATTTAGAGCTTTCAAGCGTGCGAGTAAGCGGCAGGGACGGCATTATCGGCGAGCGCGACAAAGATGAAATCGCCGTTATGAGTTTGCGCGGCGGCGACATAGTCGGCAAGCACACCATAGGATTTTACGAAAATGGCGAATTTTTAGAGCTTTCACACACAGCAACTTCACGCGCTACCTTTGCCCGCGGAGCCCTAAAAATCGCTAAATGGCTAGTGTCGCAAAAAAATGGACTCTATGGAATGAGTGATTTTTTGGGGATTTGATAGAGAATTTGTTGTGAATTTTAGCGTGAATTTTTTAGTGTTTTGATGAATTTGGGCGGAATTTTGGTGTTAAATTTACCCAAAATTCACGGAAAATGCGTTAAATTCGCGCCACGCCGTCATTGCGAGCGAGACGAAGTCGAAGCGTGGCAATCCACAGCCTGTGGGCTGTTATACTTTGCCATTTTAATAAAGGCGTAAATTTAATTAGCCTTTCTAAAATGGCAAGAACGACAGCTTTTTAAAGTGTGGATTGCCACGCGGTTTTTTACAAAAACCGCTCGCAATGACGATGGGGCACAAATTTTGTGAATTTTGAGTAAAATTTGCACCAAATTCACGCTAAAATTCACAAATCCAAACTAAAAATTTAAGGAAAAAACCAAAAATGTGTGCAGTCGTGGGGGTCATAAATTCAAGCAGGGCGGGCGCTTACGCCTACTATGCGCTATTTGCGATGCAACACCGTGGGCAAGAAGCCAGCGGCATCAGCGTTAGCAACGGAGCGCAAATCGCTACCATCAAGGGCAAGGGCGAGGTAAATCAAGTTTTCAGCGACCTTGGCGCGCTTCAAAAGCTCTCAGGCTGCCTAGCCGTAGGGCATAACCGCTACTCCACAGCTGGAAATGCAAGCCTTAGCGACTCTCAGCCCATCTTTGCTACTTGTGCTTTGGGCGACATAGCCTTAGCGCACAATGGCAATCTCGTCAATAAAAACGAAGTCCGCCAAAAGCTCATCGCCGATGGGGCGATTTTCCGCTCAAATATGGACACCGAAAATGTCATTCATTTAATTGCTCGCAGCAAAAAGCCCACTTTAAAAGAAAGGTTCATCGAGAGCCTAAAAGACTGCGTTGGGGCTTACTGCTTTGTGATGGCGAGTAAAAATCAACTCTTTGTCGTGCGGGATAGATTTGGCGTACGACCCCTATCACTTGGGCGTTTGAAGGACGGCGGCTATATCGTAGCGAGCGAAACCTGCGCCTTTGATTTAATCGAGGCTGAATTCATCCGCGACATAAAGCCCGGGGAGATGCTGATTTTCACGCAGGGGCAGGACGCTTACGAGAGCATTATGCTCTTTGAAAGCCCGCGCCCTCGCATTTGCGCCTTTGAATTTGTCTATTTTGCCCGCCCGGACAGCATCATCGAGGGCAGGAGCGTTTATGAGGCGCGCAAGAAAATGGGCGAGCTTTTGGCGCGAAAATTCACGCAAAAGGTTGATTTCATCGTGCCTGTGCCAGACAGCGGCGTAAGCGCCGCACTAGGCTTTGCAGGCGCACTAAAAGTGCCGCTAGAAATGGCAATCGTTCGCAACCACTATGTCGGGCGCACCTTCATCGAGCCCACGCAAGAACTGCGAAATTTGAAGGTAAAATTAAAGCTAAACCCTATGAGCAAGGTGTTAGCGGGCAAGGACATCGCCGTGATTGACGATAGCATCGTGCGTGGGACGACTTCTAAAAAAATCATATCTTTGTTAAGGCACGCCGGAGCGCGTAAAATCCACTTCGCCGTAGCCTGCCCTGAAATCAAATTCCCAGACCTTTACGGCATAGATACGCCCACTTACGAGGAACTCATCAGCGCAAACAAAGGCGCCCCAGCCGTTTGCGAGTATATCGGCGCGGACAGCCTGTGCTTTCTTACCACTGACGAACTGCGCGAAAGTATAGGCGCGGAGCGCGACTACTCGATGGTTAGCTTTGATGGGGATTATTTTATAAGGGAGTGAAATTTGGCTGAATTTGCTTGAATTTTGGCGTGGGGGTTTGCGAATTTTTGGGCTTAAAATTTGTGAATTTTGGCGTGAATTTGGGTAAGATTTTGGGGGCTTGGAATTTGCGTGAATTTTTGATAAATTTAAAGCAAAATTCACAAAACGCCCAAAAAATCACCCCAAATTCACGCCCCAAAAAGCGTCCGCAAAATTCACACCAAATTTCACCAAACCCCCTACCCTATCAGCGTCCCTATGCCCTTATCCGTAAAGATTTCAAGCAGCAGGCTGTGCCGCACTCGTCCGTCTAAAATATGCACCTTTTTCACGCCGTTTTCGCAGGCTTTTATGCAAGATTTCAGCTTTACTAGCATCCCGCCCTGAGTGCTATCTGCTAGGGCTTTGGCGTCATTTAGCGAGAGTTTTGAGATGAGTGAATTTTTATCCGCATAATCCCTATAAACCCCCTCGACATCGCTGAGAAACACGAGCTTTTCGGCGCGCAAAGCCTGTGCGACCTCGCAGGCGACATCGTCCGCGTTTATGTTGAAACTCTCGTAAGCCTCGTTCATACCGATGGGCGCGATGACGGGCAAAAAGTCCTTTTCGAGCAAGTCGCGCAGCACTTCGGCGCGCACGGAGCAAATTTGCCCCACAAAGCCCAGCGCAGCGTCTTTTTGGGCGCATTCGAGCAGCCCAGCGTCCTTGCCGCAAATGCCAATAGCCTTGACGCCTTGGCATTGCAGATTTTGCACGAGGGTTTTGTTGATTTGATAAAGCGCCATTTCAGCGACATTTACGGCTTCTTTTGAGCTCACGCGCAGCCCGTTTTTAAACTCGCTCGCAACGCCTAGCCGCTCGCACAAAGCCGTGATTTCCTTGCCGCCGCCGTGGATGATGACGGGCTTTAAGCCCACGAGTTTTAGCAGCGCGATGTCTTGCATCACGGAGATTTTCAGCTCCGCGTTTTCCATAGCCGAGCCGCCGTATTTTATGATGATGATTTTGTGGTTGAATTTGCGAATGTAGGGCAGCGCTTCGATGAGCGTTTGGGCTTTTTCGAGTGA
>CAVJSG010000193.1:0-3816 GCA_963651895.1 Campylobacteraceae bacterium | reverse complement strand
TGGAATCTATTATTTTAAATTCATAATCCACGCATTTTTCTTTATATATTTGAAAATCTAAACAATCATAGTCTTGCTTTTCATTTATATTATTTATTTTATTGTCATTTAATATAATTACCACCTTGCATTCTTTTATATCTCTTAAATGTGCCACTAACCCCATAAAATCTCTCATACTTAATTTGTCAGATTTTCTTTCTATATCATCGAAACAAATTACCATTTTTTCAAAATCATCTTTTTTAATAACTGAAAACAAGACATCTGCATTGATATTAACAACACCATTAGTCGCTAACTTTGTCATAACTGAAAATATGTTTGTTATAGATTTGGCAGCTTTATTGTGTCTTTCGCATACTTGCATTACGATTTCTTCAAGTATTTGGCTATAATGTTCCTTGCCAAACAATGTAATATATACAACCTGTGATAACTTATTTTGGATACAAGTTTTCCAAAAATATGTTTTTCCTATGCCCCATTCGCCAATTATCGCCAAACAAAAACTCTTGTCTTTGTTCTCTAACAATTCAATTATCTTATCAGCTTTATTTTTTAACTTATCATCACTTTCCATATTTAAACTCCAAAATAATAATGTTTTATTATCATAAATATCCCTACCCCACAATCTCCCTCTGTCCCTTTGAGTCAGGCTCGCTTAGAAAGCCTATTTGGGCGAGCTGTTCGATGATATTTGCGGCGCGATTGTAGCCGATTTTAAGTCGCCTTTGCAAATAAGAAATGCTGGTTTTTCTGTCCTCTAAAATCACAGCCCTCGCCTGCTCCACAAGCTCATCCAAGCCCTCCTCGCCTAAATTCTCGCCGCCGTTAGAGCCGCCCGAGCCATTAGTGGAGCTGTCTTTTAAGAAATTCTCATCATACTCCACGGCTTGTTGTGCCTTTAAAAACTCAACGATTTTTTCTATCTCCATTTCGCTCGCAAAGGGCGCGTGCAGGCGCACGAGGTTGCTAGTTCCGGGCGGCGTGAAAAGGCTATCGCCCCGCCCTAGCAGGCTTTCAGCACCTTGTGCGTCTAAAATCACCTTGCTGTCAATCCTCTGCCCCACCTTGTAAGCCAAGCGGCTCGGTAAATTCGCCTTTATGAGCCCCGTAACCACATCCACGCTCGGTCGCTGCGTGGCTACGATGAGGTGAATGCCACTCGCACGCGCCATTTGCGCAAGCCGTCCTATGTAAAACTCCACATCCTTGCCCGCCGTCATCATCAAGTCCGCCAGCTCATCGATGATGACGACTATGAAAGGCAGCGGCGCGAGCCCTAATTCGCCGCATTTGTCGTTGAAATTTTCTATGTTTTTCGTGCGCGCCTCCGCCATCAGCTTGTAGCGGCGCTCCATCTCGGCGACCATATTTGACAGCGCGATGATGGCTTTTTTGGGGTCCGTGATGACGGGCGTTAGCAGGTGCGGGATGTCGTTGTAAATGCTAAATTCAAGCATCTTGGGGTCTATCATCATCAGCCGCAGGTTTTTGGGGCTGTTGCGATAAAGTAGGCTTAAAAGCATAGCGTTGATGCCCACGCTCTTTCCAGAGCCTGTGGTGCCGGCGATTAAGAGGTGCGGCAGCTTTTTTAAGTCCGTTACAAAGGCGTTTCCCACGATGTCTTTGCCCAAAGCTATGGTGAGTGGGGACTTTGCGCCTTTAAAAACCTCGCTTTCTAAAATCTCGCGCAGATAAATCGTCTGAATTTGCTCGTTTGGCACCTCGATGCCCACGACATCTTTGCCAGGCACTGGTGCTTGGATGCGTATGGATGTCGCGCGAAGTGCCATCGCTAGGTCATCTTGCAGGCTCAAAATGCGGCTAACCTTGACATCAGCACTCGGACGAAACTCAAAGGTCGTAACCACAGGACCTGTGTAGGTGCTAATCACATCGCCGCCGATTTTAAAACGGCGAAGTTTTTCGAGCAAATCATAAATTTTCTTGTCAATTTCCTGCTCGTTTATCTCGGCGTTTGTGCCACTTGGGCGCACGAGAAAGTCAAGTGGCGGGAGTTTGAAGTCCTTTGGCGGCTCCAAACGCCCTTTTTCTAGGGTATTTAGCAGGGCAGTGTTTTCGGCTACCTCTGTTTTTATGGCAGGCGAAAAATTGCCCTTGAATTTTGACTCGTCAAACTCGCCTAGCTCCCTTACCTGCGGCACGAATTCATCGCTCTCATTTGCAATCGTGGGCTTTTTTTCAGTGGTTTTTTCTATAACCTCAAAGGGCGCAGCAGTGGGCTGTGTGGGCTTTTTGGCGGCAAAATCCCCACGCTCAAAGCTTGGCGCATCAAGGTTTGGCAGGGTTTGGCTAGCCCTTGGCTTTAAGAATTTCTCTGGCACATAGGGCTTGGCGGGCTTTTGCGAATTCACCATCAGCTCATCGCTCTCCGCCTTGTCGATGAACTCTTGCAGGCTAGTGGGCTTTTGCGGCGCGAACTCATCCTCGCCCTCAAATTCATTTGCAAGCTCAGCGGCTATCTCAGCGGGCGTTCGCTTGGGCTTGGGCGTGAATTTGGAGTGGAAATTTGAATTTTGCGCGTTTGGATTTTGAAATTCAGTGCGAGAATTTGAATTTTGAGAATTTAGATTTTGAAATTCCACACTTTGCTGAGAATTTAGATTTTGAAATTCGGTGCGTGGTTGCGTGTGTGGCGTGTGTGGCTCGTTGCTTGACACGGGCTGAATCCTTGGCAAATCCTGCAAATTCGGCTCGCTCGCGGAGTTGAACCTTGGCTGAAATTCAGCCTCGTTTTGTGCCATCTTATCGCTATCTTGCGTAAATTTATCTATTTGTGGCTCGAATTCATCGCCCTTTTCGTCAAATTCATCATCTATCTCAATATCAAGCCTTTGCCCGCTATCCCTTGAAAATTCAGCATTTTCATCGCTTTCATCAAATTCGTTTTCATCGTCTAAATTCTCATCAAATTCGTCTTTTTCGGGCGAATTTTCCTTTGAATTTGCACTATCCGCTGAATTTTCGCCCCTTTCTTTGCCGCCAAAAAAGTCTCCCACAGCGTTTTTTATCTTGCTTTCAAGCCTCGCAAACACGCTAAAATTCACGCTTACGCCAAAGACAAGCTCGATGAAGCGTGGAAACACCAGCACCAAAGCCCCCAAAAGCCCTATAATGCTTAAAAAACCCGTGCCAAGCCGCCCAAAAACAAAGCCCACTATGGTGTAAAGCACCTCTGGGACATAGCCAGCGTCCTTTTCAGCGTCCTTTGCAAAAATCGCAAAAAGCAGCATAGCCGCAATATAGGCTATAGCTAGCCCCACGCACTCGCTTTTTTTGATATTTTCGAGCTTGTAAGCCCTTTTGTAGAATAAAAAGTTGAAAACTAGCAGAGTGAAAGGGTAAAACGCCCCAAAATCGCCGAACAAATAGCGATTTGCTCGCCCCATAACCCCCAAAAGCCCCAAAGCATCGGGCATCGCCGAGACAAAACACAAATAAAAAAGCGCGAAAGTTGAGCCTATGAATATGAGTTCTTTTTTGATGTGTTGTCCTTTTGTTTAAATTTTGTTAAAAATTCAGCCTTTCAAGCCTCGTTTGTGTCCAAATTTAGCCTAAATTTGGCTTTTTCTTTGGCGCAAAAGCCAGCGCCTGCGTGATTTTTTGCAGGTTGTCGCGCTTTATGCCCTTATACACGAGGAACAAATCGATGAGCCACCACACGCCGAAAGTCAGCCAGCACAGCAGCAGCTTGACTATGCCAAGCCCGATGTCGCCTTTGTAGAACCTATCCACGCCCAAAACGCCGAGGAAAATGCCCAAAATCAGCCCGACCACAGGGTCTTT
>CAVJSG010000192.1:0-3844 GCA_963651895.1 Campylobacteraceae bacterium | reverse complement strand
CGATGGGCGCAGGGTGAAATTTGAGTGCGAGAAAATCATCGAGGCGATGAAAAGCGCGTATCGGGCTTACGCGGCGGCGAATCTGGATGGCAACGCGAACGCGGAGCATTTTGGGCAAATCGAAGTCGCGGAGGATTTCGCCGCATTCGCGCAAAAGGTCGCGGAGAAAATCGAATCGCTTTGCGAGCGCGAGATTCTAACGGTTGAGCAGATTCAGGACAAGGTCGAAAACGCCCTGATGAGCAGCGGTTACAAGGATGTGGCGCGAAAATACATTATTTATCGCAACGAGCGCACCACTCGCCGCGAGCTGGGTAGCAAGCTCATCCGCGCTACGCTTTCTCGCAACGGCGCGCTAAATGTGCTAAACGCAAACGCAAATGTCGATGAGCGAAGTTTCAGCGGCAGGGAAAAGGAAGCCTCTGGCGATGTGCAAAAATACCTTGCTTTCGAGCTTGGCGGCGTGTCGGCGCAAATGGCAAAGGCGCACAAAGAGATGCGAATTTATCAGCACGATGCGGAAAAATCGCTGCTTGGCGTGCATAATTGCGCGTTTGTGGATTTTAAACATATCTTTAACAACGGCTTTATGACGCGCAACGGCAGCGTGCGCCCGCCACGCTCGTTTAGCACCGCGTGCCAGCTCGTGGCGGTGGTGTTTCAGTGCCAAAGCCAAGTGCAATTTGGCGGCGTGGGCTCCACTCACATCGACACGGACCTTGCGCCCTTTGTTAAGATGAGCTTTAAAAAGCACTACATAATCGCCATCGCAAAGGCTAGTGCGGACTTTGACGCGCTGAATTTAGACGATATGAGCGATGATGAAATCGCCGAGTGGGTGGAGGCGAACAAGGCGCGGTATCTTGCCGCCGAGAATTTAGACGAAAACGACATTTTCATAGATAATAAATCGAATTTAAACCCGCATTTTTACAACGCGGCGTATTTTGACTTGTTGCGAGAGGGGCGACAAAGTGCGCAGGGGCTTTATCACAACCTAAACACCCTTGAAAGCAGGCAAGGTAGCCAAGTGCCATTTACCTCGATAAATTTCGGCAGAGACACCACGACTGAGGGCAGGCTGGTTAGTAAATGGATGATGAACGCGAGTTTAAGTGGCATAGGCAAATTTCATCAAACGAGCATTTTCCCCATCAGCATTTTTCAGTATAAAAAGGGCGTGAATTCACGCGCTGGAGATGCGAATTACGACATCAAGCAACTCGCGCTCAAATCGCTCTCCAAGCGCATTTACCCCAACCTCGCAAACTGCGACTGGTCCCAAGCACACGAGGATGCAAACGACCCAGACACCTTCCTTGCCACTATGGGTTGTCGCACGCTGATAGGCTACGACCGCCACGGGCTGGGCTATCGGCGCGTGGGCAGGGGGAATAATGTCCCAAATACCATCATTTTGCCAAAGCTTGGCATAGAGTATGGAATTTGTCTAGGCGAACGCGCCGAACCCGACATAAAAGGCTTTTGGCAGGCTTTTGAGGAGACGCTGCTTTTGTGCGAAAAAACCCTGCTAGAACGCTACGCCATTATGATAAAGCAATCCCCGCACTCCGCGCCCTTTATGTATCAAAACGGCACGATGAGTAACGCGCAAAAATGCGTGGGCAATGTCGAGGAAACCCTAAAACACAACACCCTAGCCATAGGCTACATAGGCGTTGCCGAGCTTTGCACGGCTATGTTTGGGGCAAATCACATCCACAGCGTTCAGGCTTATGACTTCGCCATTTCGGTGGTGCGGCGCATAAATGCCTTTGCCGCTCAAGCTAGCGAGCGCAACAACCTGAATTTCACCTGCTACGCCACGCCAGCCGAGGGGCTTTGCAGGACGGCTTTGCGTTACTTGCGCGATGAATTTGGCGTGATAAAGGGCGTTACGGACAGGGAATACCTCACAAATTCGCACCACGCGCCCGTTTGGGAAAAAGTCGGCATCTACGAAAAACTCGCCCTCGAAGCGCCATTTTGCAAATATCCCACAGGCGGTTGCATCACCTACATCGAGCTAGAATCAACCTTTATGCACAACACCAAAGCCATCGAGGATGTCATCGACTACGCCTTTGGCGAGCTTGACATTCCGTATTTGGCGTTTAATTTCCCCATCGACAGCTGCTTAGAGTGCGGCTTTCAAGGCGAATTTAACGAAAAATGCCCCGAGTGCAACTCCACGCAAATCCAGCAGTTACGGCGCGTTACGGGCTATCTTACCACAGATTATAAGAATTTTAACGCTGGAAAACTCGCCGAGACGAATGATAGAGTGAAACATAGCGCACAAGATGACTTTAAGGACTCTGCCGATAAAACCTCCGTGCGCCGTGTAGTCGAGCATATCCGCAAAAACTACCTCGTCAAAGCCTAGAAAATGCACATTTCAGGCGTGGATTATGAGAGTATCGCCGATGGGGTGGGCGTCCGCGCGGTGATTTATGTCAGCGGCTGCTCGCACCACTGCGCGGGCTGCCACAACCCCGACACGCACGCAGCGGACTTTGGCGTGGAGTTTTCGTCCGCCTTGCAAGATGAAATCATCGCAAACATAAAAGCCCGCCCTTTTTTACGAGGGCTTACGCTATCAGGCGGCGACCCCTTGTTTGAGAGTAATGTCGCGGAGGTTTTAGCTTTCATCCGCCGCGTGAATTCTGCCATAAACCGCCCCAAAAAAGAATTTGACATTTGGCTTTACACGGGCTACACTTGGGAGATTTTACAAAAAATGCGCGAGAAAAACGGCGCGTTAAACGAGCTTTTGCAAAGCGTGGATGTCCTAGTGGATGGGCGTTTTGAATTAAACCAAGCCGACAAAACCCTAGCCTTTCGCGGCTCACGCAACCAAAGGCTCATCAATGTGCCATTATCAAATGCAAAAAACGAGATAATTTTATTTGGTGTGGATTAAATTTAGAGTAGATTAAATTTTGGCTTAAAATTTCTGAATTTTTGGCTAAATTTCGTAGAAAATTTACCCCACGCGCCGTCATTGCGAGTGGCGTGGGAAATTTAAACCACGCCGTCATTGCAAGGCTTTGTGCTTGGGCAAGCAAAGTCGTGGCTACGCTCGCAACGACAGCGTGGCAGGCGTTTATGCCACTAGCAACGACAAATTCTCGCACAAAACTCTCGTGCAACCCTGCCAAAACCACTAAATTCAGCACTTTTCAAAAGTCAAATTCAAAAGGTTTTTCAAAAAGGCGAAATTCAAAGCCCCACACAGCCCGAAAGCTGTGTGGCAAGCCCTGCTAGTAGGCTCTTGGGCGGCATTTTACCTCCACCTTTGTGGCTGTGGTAGTGCCTCCGCGCGCATTTGCGGGGTAGTAGGCGTCAATCTCCACATATCGCCCCACCTCTATGTCCCAGAAGTCGCCGTTGTCGGTGAAAATCCAGCTGTCAGCCAGCCCAAACCATCCGCACTCATCTAACTCCACGCGCGTTGTGGGCAGGATTTTCACAGCCACCTGCCCCGCGTGTATGGTATCGACCACGACCACCTTTTGAGCCTCATTGACCTGTATCACAGAGCCTTGAAGCCAACTATCAGCCCACAGGCTCGCAGCTGCGAGCAGCGCAGTGAGCGCAAAAACCGCTTTTTTCATAGGTTTTTCCCCCTTAATTTAAATTTTCAAGCGCAATTATATTTATCTTGCGTGAAGCGAGTGTGAATTTTTGCAAGCGAAATTTATTTTTTTGGGAAATTTTTAGGGATTTTGGGGGAAAATGCTGAAATTTAATAAAATTCGTCAGTGCGAGGCGACAAAGTTGCCGAAGCAATCCATAAAATTCCACTTAAAAAACGCAAAAGTCAAAAATGCCATTCCAAGAC
>CAVJSG010000191.1:0-3845 GCA_963651895.1 Campylobacteraceae bacterium | reverse complement strand
AAAAACGAAAAAACACAAAAAAAGGCAAAGCAAAATGAAAAAGAAAAAATCCTACTACGGCAGCTTTGGGGGGCAGTTTGTGCCTGAAACGGCGATGAGTGCGCTTTTAGAGCTTGAAAAGGCTTACAAAAAATTCGCCCTTTCAAAGCCCTTTAAAAACGAGCTAAACGCGCTTTTAAGGGACTATGTCGGGCGCCCCTCGCCGCTTTATTTCGCGCGGAATTTAAGCGCGCATTTTGGCTATGAAATCTACCTCAAACGCGAGGATTTAAACCACACGGGCGCGCACAAAATCAACAACGCCCTAGCCCAAGCACTTTTGGCGAAATTTATGGGCAAAAAAAAGCTCATCGCCGAGACGGGTGCGGGGCAGCACGGGCTTGCTACGGCGACTGCGGCGGCACTTTTGGGGCTTGAATGCGAGGTTTTTATGGGCGCGACTGACGCGGCAAGACAGGCTTTAAATGTCTATAAAATGCAGCTTCTAGGCGCGAAAGTAAATGAAATCAGCGTGGGGCTAAAAACGCTCAAAGAAGCCACCACAGCGGCGATTCAAGCGTGGGTGGCGCAGATAGAAAGGGTGTTTTATGTCATCGGAAGCGCGGTGGGACCGCATCCTTACCCGCAAATCGTGGCGCATTTTCAAGGCATCATCGGGGCTGAAACCAAAAAGCAGCTCAAAAAACTCGGCAAAAAGCCTGATTTTATCATAGCCTGCGTGGGTGGAGGCTCAAATGCCATAGGCATTTTTGGCGAATTTTTAGGCGATGAAAGCGTGCAACTCATCGGCGTGGAGGCTGGCGGGCTGGGGGCTGAGACGCCTTATCACGCCGCGACTTTGACAAAGGGGCGAAGCGGCATCATCCACGGAATGCTCACAAAGGTCCTACAAGACGAGCTTGGCAACATTTTGCCCGTGCATAGCATCTCCGCGGGGCTTGATTATCCGGGCGTTGGACCGCAGCACGCGCATTTGCAAGAGCGCGGCAGAGCCTGCTACTACGCGCTTAGCGATGATGAGTGCATAAACGCGCTCAAACTTTTGTGCGAAAAAGAGGGCATTTTGCCTGCTATCGAAAGTGCGCACGCGCTGGCGTTTTTGCCAAAACTTCGTGCAAAAAAGGGTTCTGTGGTGGTTGTCAATGTCTCTGGGCGCGGAGATAAGGACATTCACACTATTAAGGATTACGAGAAAGGACGAATTTATGGGTAATTTTAAAATCAAAGACAAAGCAAATGTCGGCTACATAGTGGCTGGCTATCCAAATTTAAGCGTAACGCGTGAATTTTTGGCGCATTTAGACGAAAGCAAAATCGACATACTCGAAATCGGCGTTCCCTACTCAGACCCCATAGCTGACGGAGCCGTGATTTTCGAGGCTGCGCAAGAGGCACTTCGCGGCGGAGCCACTATACACGAGGTTTTTAAGCTACTGCGAGGCGTGAAAACCACCAAAACGCTGGTGCTTTTGGTGTATTACAACCTCATTTTTTCCTACGGCTTGCGTGAATTTGTGGCACAGGCAAAAGAGGCTGGCATAGCCGGTCTCATCGTGCCTGAGCTGCCTTTTGAGGAAAGCTATGCCCTATTTGTCGAGTGCAAGCGAGCCGGAATAGCTCTCATCCCCCTAGTGAGCGTAACTACGAGCAAGGCGAGGCTGCGCAAAATCCTAGCACGCGGCTCTGGCTTTGTTTATGCCCTCGCAAGCATCGGCATCACGGGGGGCAATCAAATCGAGCATCAAAGGCTTGAAAACCTCATTAGCGAGGTTAAAAAACTCACCAAAAAGCCCGTTTTCGTGGGCTTTGGCGTGAAAACGCACGCGGATGTGCTAGCTTGCAAAAAGCTCGCAGACGGCGCGATAGTAGGCACTAGCCTCGTGCAAGCCTTTAAAAATGGCGATATGAGGGAGATTTTGGGCAAGGTTGAGGAAATTTTTTAGAATTTTCGTGCGTTTTTGGGCTGAAATTTAGCGTTTTGGCGTGAAATTTGGGCTTTGTGAATTTGGGCGATTTTGCGTGAAATTTAGGTTTTGAAAATTAGGCGAATTTGAGCTAATTTTTCAGGTAGTTTGGTGCGAATTTTTTGAGTGTTTGCTTTTGTAATTTTTTGGCGTTTTTGCGTGTAAATTTTTACGGTGGCGTTTGCTTTAAGAATTTTTTGTTTGAATTTGCCTTTGGTTATCGCAATTAGCGATTTTTAAAAATGCCAAAATGTGGGTAATTTGTCATTACGAGCGAGCATACCGTGCGAAGTGTAGCAATCTATAATCGCGCAAAGTGCGATTTTTAAGCCACAAATTTAGCCTAAAAACGACTTTGTTGTGTAGTGGATTTGCGCTGGCGCGAGCAGGTCGCTCGCACAGACACTTTGCGGTTTTTTCAAACCGCTCGCAATGATAGATTATTGCTATGCAACATTACTAAAAAATCAGCACTTTTAGAAAAGAGCCAATTAAATTTGATACAAAATTTACTCCAAACTCACTCCCATAGGCTTTTGAGAAAGCTTATGTAGCCCGGTTGTTTGGCGTTTAGGACCTTGAAATTTGATAAAATATGCAAAAAATCGTCCTTTGAAAGCCCATAAAGCCTAGCCACGACAAGGTCAAGCCGCGCTTTTAGCTCATCGTAGAGCTTTGGCGTGGGCGGAATTTCGCTGTCTTTTATATTAAATTCTGCCTTTAATTCGTCAAATTCACGCCCCGCACCGCTAGAAAGCCCACTAGAAAGCCCCGCACTCAAATTTTCGCCACTAAATTCACGCGAGCCGCGAGAGCCGTTAGAAAGTCCGCCGCGCATTTCAAAGCCGCGAGAGTCAAATTCGCCGCCAAGCCCCAAGCCGTCATTAAATTCATCCCCAAATTCACGCGCCTTATAAAGCTGCAAAATCAGTGCGCTGCGCGAGATAAAGGCGTAGTCCTTGTTTGCGGCGATTTGCTCGTCTGTGGGCTGGGGCAGGGGGATGCGCTCCAAGTAGGTTTTATTCAAGTGAATTTGCACCATTCCTCTAATCATAAAATTCACAACCAAAGAGTTAAAAAGCCCCAAAGCAAAGCAAATTCTAACATTGCTGACATTTTCAGTGCAAATTTTACCTGAATTTAAAATGTATTTTTTGGGTATATGCACCCACATTGTGTGCCCACAACCGACATTTTTAGGCAAAAGACTAAAAATACCCGAAAACTCATCCGTGTCTCTTGCGATATCGCGAAAGGCTAGGCGGAAAAACGCCCTGTCGTATTTTATGATGGAATTTTCAAAGTCCGCCACGCTCACGCCGTGGGGCTTTATGTCATTTATGAGGGCTTCGTAGGCTTTGGCGTTTAGGGCTAAATCCTGCTTTAAGCGGTAAATTTCCTTGCTTTTTGTGCGTTCGTCAAAGGCGCGGGGGTCTAGGAAATAGTTTGGGGCGGAAAAATGCGCGTTGAATTGATGAATCATCTTGCCCTCAAAAAGCGGCAAAAGCCGTGAAATTCGTGAATTTTTTGCTAAATTTGCGCGAGAATTTAAGGAATTTGCGCCCAAATTCTCGTCTAATTCTATAAATAAATCTCTATCCGTAGTCATATTAAGTTCGTTGCGAAAGTCTAGCCATTTGGGGTCTAGGGGCGTGAATTTTTCGTAGCATTTTTGCAAAATCCTTAAATCCTCTTTGCCGCGCACCTCTTGCAGGGCAAGGTGGGCGGGGCTTAAAGCCTGTATTTGGGCTAAATTTAACTCTATGATGCTTTCCTCATTTATCTGCTCGACCCTCGTTTTGTAAAACATAGTTTTTATGCTGTGGGTGGGGCTTGGGGCGGCATTTTTTATCTGCATTAGGGCGAATTTATAGCGTGAAT
>CAVJSG010000190.1:0-3853 GCA_963651895.1 Campylobacteraceae bacterium | reverse complement strand
GGTATCATTTTAAACGATAAATTCAAAGCGATAAATTTGCAACTTTATATCAACTTTATATCAAATTCACCACATAGCCGCTGTCGTCTTTGGAGATTTTGTAGTTGTATTTGCCATCCAAATAGATAACGAGGCGGTAGTAGCCTTTGTGAGAGCCTAAATCTAGGCGTTTGAAAGGGGTGCCGAGCTTCAAACGCTGGGTAATGCTTTTAAAGCTTGTCTTTCTAGCGAAGTCAAGCACGATTTTGCTGGGGTTTCCCACAGAAAAATGCCCGATGATTTCGTCCTGCACGATGAGTTTGATTTTGCTTTTGTAGTTTGCAAAGCTGATGAATTCAGTCAGCTTGCCGTTGTCGTTTGGGATTTCCACAGCCACGCTGGTGTTGAGCTCGCCGCTGAGGTTGAATTTCTCGGGCGTGGTTACGGAGACATCGAGGATGGCGGTGGTTTGGGGCGTTTTGGTTTTCACAAAGGCGTAGGTGCGGTGCCAGTCAATGCTTTGATTTATGTCGAAATTCAGCGTTTTTTCGCTGCCGTCTAAGGTAATGTAGGTTAGGCTAATGCTTTTAAGCACGCGTGCATCGGAGTTGAAGGCTATGTCCTTTTTCTCAAAGTCCTGTGCGAAGGCACTTTCGTCTATGTTTTGCGGGGGCGCAAAGGGGTTGTCATTGCCCGACAAAAAGAGCGCAAACAATGCTAAAATCGCTATCTTACTTCTCATCAGGGTATAGTCCTTTTAACTCAAAATACTCTTTTTGCTTCCTCGAATTTTGCTCTTTGAGCCACTCTATGCGTGAATTTAGCTCGCTTTTCGTGGCTTTGAGCGAAAGCAGGGTTTCTAGGGAGGACTTGCCAAAGAGCATATTGCCAAAATACCACGCTGCCGCTATGGTAAGCAGGGCATAAACGCCCATTTTAGCGCACTCTGCATAAAACTGCCTTTTCCTAGCCCGCTCGTCATAGTCCTTTAAAAGCTGCTCGTTTTGGGTTTGGCTAGCGTTTTCCTCGCCGTTTAAATGCTGCTCGTTTTGAGACTCGCTATAAATTTTTTCGCCCTTTTCAAGGCTTTCTTTTTGATTGTCATTATAAATTTTTCGCCCCTTAAATTTCGCTCGTTTTTCTAAAAAAGTGTTGAAATTTAAGCACAAATTTCAAACAAATTTAAAAGCAAAATCAAAGCTACAAATCGCGCTCAACGCGGTTGCCCACGCGTGAAGCTTAATCCGCTGTCGCGGATTTTTCACGCGGGTCAAAGCGTTTCGCTTCATTTTGCGCTTTGATTTTGCGTAGTTTTCGCCACTCAACACTTTTTATAAAAACCTTTTTGCCCTAAATTTACGCCGTTTAAAGCCCAAATTCAAAGCCCCTCACCCAAAAATTCATCATTTTCTAGCTCGATTTCAAGCAAGCGGTTGTATTTGGCGGTGCGCTCCCCCCTTGCTAGCGCGCCTGTTTTGATTTGCCCAGTGTTTAAGGCAACGGCAAAGTCCGCGATAAAGGCATCCTCGCTCTCGCCCGAGCGATGGCTCATCACGCATTTGTAGTTGTGGCGCATCGCAAGGCGCACGGTGCGCATAGTTTGGGTTATGGTGCCGATTTGATTTGGCTTTATCAAAATCGCGTTTGCCATTTTTTTCACTATGCCCTCGCGCAAGATTTCCTCGTTTGTAACGAACAAATCATCCCCCACGAGCTGAATTTTCTTGCCAAGCCTTTCGGTTAATTTTATCCAGCCCTCAAAATCATCCTCCGCCAAGCCGTCCTCGATGCTGAAAATGGGGTATTTCGCGCAAAGTTCCTCATAACGCCTTATCAAGTCCTCGCTTGAAAAGCTTGAATTTTCAAGCTCATACTTGCCGTTTTTGTAAAATTCGCTGCTAGCCACATCTAGGGCGATTTTTACCGCCTTTTCATAGCCAGCCTTTTTGATACAGCTCATCAAAAGCTCGATGGGCTCGGTGTTGTTTGCTAAATTTGGCGCAAAGCCGCCCTCATCGCCAAGTGCTGTGGAGTGTCCCTTTGCGGCTAGTTCCTTTTTTAAAAGCGCGTAAATTTCGCACACCGCGCGCAGTGCCTCTTTGAAACTCGCGAAACCAAAGGGCATTATCATAAATTCTTGAAAATCCACATTGTTGTTCGCGTGCGCCCCGCCGTTTATAATGTTGCACATAGGCACGGGCAGCACGCTTGCGTTTGCTCCGCCCAAATAGCGGTAAAGCGGGACATTCAAAGCCTTTGCCGCCGCGCGAGCCGTTGCCATAGACACTCCCAAAGTGGCGTTTGCGCCTAAATTTGAGTAGTTTTTCGTGCCGTCAAGTTCGAGTAAGACGCTGTCTAGCTGCGTTTGATTGAGCGCGTCCAAGCCGATTACATTCTCAGCGATGATTTCATTGACATTGCCAACCGCCTTTAAAACGCCCTTGCCGCCAAATCTCTTGTCGCCGTCTCGCAGCTCCAAAGCCTCGCGCTTGCCCGTGCTAGCACCGCTTGGCACGATAGCCCTGCCCACACTGCCATCGCTTAAAGTGATTTCCGCCTTTACCGTGGGGTTTCCCCTGCTGTCAAGCACCTCGTAGGCGCGCACATCCTCGATGATAAGCATTATTCCTCGTCCTCGTCTTCTTCTTTATTTGCCGCGATAACGCCCTCAATGCCGATGGAGCCTTGTATTGCCTTGATGATTTCCTCGCAAATTTTGGGGTTTTCTTTAAGATACACCTTTGAATTCTCGCGCCCCTGTCCGATTTTCTTGTCTTTATAAGAAAACCAAGCCCCGCTTTTATCGATTATGTCGAGTTTTACGCCGTAGTCGATGACCTCGCCTTCCTTGCTAATGCCCTCGCCAAACATCACATCAAATTCAGCCTGCTTGAAAGGCGGTGCCACCTTGTTTTTGGCGACTTTGACTTTCACGCGGTTGCCTATGGGTTCTTCGTTTTGTTTTAAAGTGGCGATGCGGCGAACATCCAAGCGCACGGATGAGTAGAATTTCAGCGCGTTGCCACCTGTCGTGGTTTCGGGCGTGCCATAGCCCATCGCGCCGATTTTCATACGAATTTGGTTGATGAAAATCACAGTGCAGTTCATCTTATGCACGATGCCCGTGAGTTTTCGCAGGGCTTGGCTCATAAGGCGCGCCTGCAAGCCCACGTGCTGGTCGCCCATATCGCCTTCTATCTCAGCCTTTGGCGTGAGTGCGGCTACGCTATCTACGACTACCAAATCAATCGCACCGCTGCGGGCTATGGTTTCTACGATTTCAAGTGCCTGTTCGCCAAAATCAGGCTGAGAAATGTATAAATTTTCAGTATCCACGCCCAAATTTCCTGCGTATTTCACATCCAAGGCGTGCTCGGCGTCAATGAAAGCGCACACACCCCCTGCCTTTTGGCACTCTGCGATGATATGAAGCGTGAGAGTCGTCTTGCCCGAAGCCTCAGGTCCGTAAATTTCGATGATACGCCCCTTTGGCACGCCGCCTATGCCAAGTGCCAAGTCAAGCCCCACAGAGCCCGTGCTGATGGCATCTATGTGCTCGACTTCCTTGTCGCCAAGGCGCAAAATCGTGCCCTTGCCAAAGGTTTTATCGAGGCTTTTCAGGGCTGCGTCTAGGGATTTTTTCTTGTTGTCGTCTAACATTTGCTGTCCTTTTTGAGAAAATTTGGGGCAATTTTACAGAAAATTTGTAAATTTTTTAGAGTTTTTGGGAAAAAATTTGGGTAGATTTTGGAAAATTTGTAAATTTTTTTGGGAAATCCTAAATTTTTTTTTGGATTTTTTCCAAAAAAGTATTGAAATTTAGACAAATTTAAAAGCAAAATCAAAGCGCAAAATGAAGCGAAACGCTTTGACC
>CAVJSG010000189.1:0-3895 GCA_963651895.1 Campylobacteraceae bacterium | reverse complement strand
ACACTTCGCGCGGCTTTAAGGATTTCTTTGAGACGAAAGCCGACAGCAAAAACGCTGATACCTTTGCAAACGCCACAAACGCCCACGCACTCGCAACGAGAGAGAGAGAGAGAGAGAGTAAAAACGGCGCGGACACTCGAAATTTAGCAAGCCAAACGCCAAATTCACAAAACATAAATTCCACAAATTCAACTCAAAATTCACAAATTTCCGTGAATTTAATGCCAAATTCAGCCGAGAATTCACAAATTCCACAAAATTTAAACCAAAATTCACAAAATGACAATTTTGCCAAGTCAAATTTTACCTACCCTCAACCCGCCCAAAATCCCACAAACCAAAACAAAAATTCACAATTTTCAACCCCTGCAAACACCCCAAAAAATTCCCTAGAAAATTACAAAAAGCTAGATTACAACTCACTCAGCGATGACGAAAAAAGCGAGGGCTATGTTTTCCACATTCTTACGGATAAAATCAGCGAAAGCACGCGCCAAAAGCTAGAAAAACTCGCCCAAAATTTAAGCGAAATTTACCCCTGCGAGATAGAAATTCACATTTGCGATGATAGCATTTTCCACGATTTTTCAAAATGGGGCGGCAATTATTTGACATATTTTAGACTTTTTATCCCAAATTTTATGCCACAAAGTGCGAAAATTTGCTTATATTTAGACACTGATATGCTTGTGTTAGGGGACTTGCGTGGGCTTTTCGCGCTGAATTTAGCTGACAAATATGCTGGGGTAGTGTCTTTACACGAACATAGATTTGGGATATATGCCAAAAATTTTACAGATGAAAATTTTTATTTTGAAAATTTCTATTTTAATGCTGGGTTTTTGTTGTTAAATTTAGTTGAATGGAAAAAAAATGATTTAAGGGGTAAGGTTTTTGATTTTATGCGCAAGTATGAAGTAGCAAGCGAACCCGACCAATACGCACTTAATGGAGTGATACACAAAGAAAATGCCCTTATCTTGCCTTGTGAGTATAACCTCATTATTTGTATGTATTGTCCCAATGGAACAATATGGCACAGAAATCAAGTTATAAATCACATTCCTTACACAAAAGAACAAATAACATTTGCTTATCAAAATCCTATGGTTTGGCATTTTGTAGGGGGAACAAAGCCTTGGAAATGCTTGTTTAGTGGAGTGGATGGTAGGGGTAAAATTATCGAAATGAATTGGTGGGAGGTGGCGTGGCAGACGCCATATTTTAGCGATGAATTAAAGCCATTGTTTGTTGCAAAATGCGACAATTACTTGGTTTGCAAGGACTTTGGGCTTTATATCGGCTCGCTTATAGATGCGCATTTAAGGGGTTTTGTTGGCTTTTTTAAGATGCCATTTGCGGTGTATAAGGCTTTTAAGGAATTTGATTTATGCAAGCACAAATTTTACGCAAATATCGCCGATAAAATGCAGTTACGCCAAAACGCGCAAGGCGTGGATAAAAATATAGCTTTTGAGTTTTATTATCTAGCCGTCAAAGCGTGGTGCAGACGGCACAAACGCACGAGAATTCTTAAAATCGCCGCCCTACCCTTTCACGCCCTACGCGCAAAACGCGACTGCGAAAAAGGCTATTTTATAGCACACGAAAAAAGCATATATCACAAACTTTACGCACAAAAGCCAATGCCAAGACAAGAATACTATCTCAAACATAAAGACTTTGGGCTTTATATCGGCTCGCTTATAGATGCGCATTTAAGGGGTTTTGTTGGCTTTTTTAAGATGCCATTTGCGGTGTATAAGGCTTTTGCTAGCTTTGATTTATCGAAAATGGACTTTTATGCCTCGCACACAAATGCAAATTTGGATAAAAATGTGGCTTTTGAATTTTATTATCTTGCTGTTAAAGCGTGGTGTAGAAGGAAGTGGAACTCAAAATTAGAGCAGTTCATTTCTCTGCCTTATAAGGCTTTTCGCGCCAAGCTCCGCTACAAAAGAGACGATTTTGAACGCAATAAAGAGAGCGTATTATAAATTTTATGTGGAATAGTGGTGTGAATTTTTGGGGAATTTTTAAAAAATTCACGCTTTTTTATAATTTAAATAATATTAAAACGCCTTTAAAAACTCATAATCTATCGCAAACAAAACAATCCATTAAGGTGCAATAAAGCCATATTTTAGGCTAAATTTGCGACTTAAAACGCAATGTAAGCGTGGATTGTTTCGGCGTTTTTTCAACTCCCAACAATGACGGCACGGTGTGGATTTCGTGCATTTTCCGTAAATTTAAACATTAAAATTCAAAAAATGCCTAAATTTTTAAAGAAATTCGCACTTTTCAATCAATTTTCTACACTCTATTTAGGATAAATAAATTTACTCTCCCTGAAAATCTCAATTTGTGGCTCATCCACTGAGTAAGCACGGATTATCAAGGGCAGTGAAATGTCCTTTTTGTCGGCGTTTTCAAGCATTTTTTCCGCTCCATTTAAATTCGAATTCAAAGCTGAATTTGAAACATTTCCCACTGAATTCAAAGCCGAATTTTCGCCCAAATTCTCAGTCGCAACGCTAGAAACCCCAGCAGTATCCAAATTTCCATTTTCCAAATTCTTTAAAAATTCCCCATCTGCCTCCAAAATCACCACTTGAAACTGCTTTGCCCCAGCCCCCACTAGCACGGGCTTTGTGGGGCGCACTATGCGCAAAGTAGCGTTAGTATCAGCAACTCGCGCCTCAAAAGCGTAGCTGTGCGCCTTTTTGTCGGTGTTTTCAAACAAAAAGCGGTAGTTGTTTTGCACGCGCCCATCCACGAGTTTGTAAAGCTGGCTGTCGCGGTTTATGTCAAGCAGCATCCGCTCTTTTTGGCTACTCATCGCGCCTAGGGCGGCGATGACAAGCAGCAGAGCGGCGCAGTAAGCGATGGTGCGAAAGCGTAGGTATTTGGGCTTTTGACGCGTCTTAATCGCCTCAAAGCTCGACCAGCTAATGAGACTAGTCCGCCCAAGTCGTCCCTGCACCGCAGAACAGGCATCCGCGCACTCCAAGCAATTTATGCACTCCAACTGCATCCCGCGGCGAATGTCAATGTGCGTGGGACACACCGCCACACAGGCTTCACAGCCCACGCACTCGCCCACGGGGGGCTTTTTGTGAAGTTTTGTCGCGCCCTCAAAAACCCTGCCGCCGCGCCCCTCGTCATAAATGACTTGAAGCGTGTTCGTGTCGAACATCACGCTTTGCACGCGCGCGTAGGGGCACACATAGACGCAGAAATTTTCTTGCAAAAAGCAAATGCCAAGCGTGAAAAGCACGCTCGCGACAAGCAAAATGCCAAGCAGCAAAGTGTGCTCGCGCGGGCTTTGCAAGTAGGCGAAAAAGTCCTCAGGCGGCACGAAATACCATAGCAAATTGCTAACTGCCACGAGCGAAATGCCGTAAAATAGGCACACTGAAAGGATTTTTTTAAAGCCTTGTTTGGCGGGGATTTTTTGTTTGTTTTTTGTGGAGGCGTGAATTTTTAGTAGTTTCGTCTGTATCAAATCTCTAAAAATCACGCGGAAAATGCTTTGCGGACAAGCCCACGCACACCAAATGCGCCCAGCTAGCGTGGTAACAAAAAAAATCGTTAGGAAAAGCCCGATGAGCACGAGGGGCATTAGGTAAAGTTCTTGCGTGTCAAAGCTAACAAAAAGCAAGTCGAGGCGCTTGTGGTCGAAGCTGAGTAAGAAAAAATGGCTGCCATTTATGCGCACAAAGGGCAGTGCGAGCGCGATGAGGGCGATAATGGCGTAGGCAACATAGCGTTTTTGGGTGTAGTTTGTGAGTTTGGCTGAATTTTGCGCTGAATTCAAGCCCTTTGAAACCGAATTTTCGGCGTTTTGTTGATTTTGCATTTTTTATCCTTTTTTTAAAATTTAACGCCTTAA
>CAVJSG010000188.1:0-3916 GCA_963651895.1 Campylobacteraceae bacterium | reverse complement strand
GTTACAAATTCGCGGGGCGCGGTTGCCCACGCGCGAAACTCGAAATTAAAATTTCGTTCGCGCGAGACAAAGCGTTTCGTTTCATTTTGTGCTTTGATTTTGCTTTGAATTTTGCCGAAAATTTAAAAAATTTGTGTAAATTTCACTCAAAATTTAACAAAAATCCTAGAATTTTTGGGTAAAATTCACACAACAAATGCAAAAATGTGTAAAATCGTAAAGGCAAAAAATGAGGGTTTTAATCGTAGAAAACGAGCTTTACCTCGCTCAAAGCATTGCAAACAAGCTTGGCGAGCTAGGGTATGGTTGCGAGATAGTAAGTAGCGTGCAGCAGGTAAAGGCGCACAGCCACTATGAAGTGCTTTTGCTATCCACAAATGTCGCGGACTTCGACAAAATCGTGTCTCGCTACAAGCAAAGCGTGATAATCCTGCTTGTTTCTTATGTGAGCGTGGATACCGTTGTCGAGCCTTTGGGGGCTGGGGCTAGTGATTACATACAAAAGCCCTTTATGGTCGAGGAACTTGTGCGCAAAATCAAGCACCATCAGCATTTCAAGGCACTTGAAAGCCTCAATCGCTCTTACTTCGAGCTGCTCTCAATGCGCCTTAATAGTGTGCAAATTTCACACATTGACTACAAAAAAATTCGCCTGCCCATAGTGTTAAAAGCCCACAAGGTAGCCAAAGCGGACGCTTTTTTGTTTCATTATGCAAAGGCGCACAAAACTAGCTTTCATTGTGTGCAAATTAGTAACACTAGCAGCGCGGAAAGCGTGCTAAAAATGCTAAATAAAACCAAGCTGCTTTTTGTGAGTCATTTTCATTTATTTGCAAAAAATGAACAAGAAAAAATCCTAAAAGAAATAGGCAAAAAGCCACTCATCATCCACACAAATGAGGATTTAGCAAGCCCCCCCTGCGCTGTGCTTGATTTAAATGGGGGCGAGAAAGACCCCTCAGATGGCGATATACTAACGATTGACGAGTATGTGCGCTATGTGATTTTAAGGCAGCAAGATGAGTTGCCGGATACGGATTTGTCCAAAAAACTAGGCATTTCGCGCAAATCTCTGTGGGAAAAAAGGAAAAAATATGGACTCGAAAAGAAAAAATAGCATAGTGCTAAAACGCGGCGATTTGGAACTTCTAGGGCTCATCAAAGAGGGCATTTTAGGCTCTTGCACGCATTTAATGGGCAAAAAAGAGGTGTGCGAGGTGCTGCAAACGCAGCATTTTAAGGGCTTGCCGACACCTTACACCTTTGCTTTTTCGCCTGAAAATACCGATATAAGTGGGGCAAAAAAGGGCGATAAATTTGAGCTTTTTTGCGAGGACAAAGCCGTAGGAAAGCTCGTTTTGAGCGAGAAATTTCAGCACAAGGGCGACACGCAAAGCATTTTCACGCCAAATTCTTGCTTTGTGGATGATTGCTTTTACGCGGCTGGGGACTTTGAGCTTTATGAGTCGAGCGTAGCGGCTATAAAACAGGACTTTGAGCGATTAAAAGCCCATTTAAATGCGCAAAAAATTACCGCTATAATTGCTAGCCTAGACCCATTGCATAGGGCTCACGAGCGTATTTTTCGCTGGACTATTGATAAAGCGGATTTAATTGTGGTATTTTTGATAGACTCTTTCAATAAAAACGGCTTAAATTTCGATTTAAAAAAGGCTTGTTTGGAGAAATTCATCGAGCTTTATCTGCCAAAGGATAGGATTTTCGTCTTTCCTTTAAAGCACATAAGCGTGTTTAGCACGCATTTTAACGCGATTTTAGAGGCGACAATAGCCAAAAATTTGGGCTGCACCAAGCTCGTAGTGGGGCAAAACCACGCAGGGCTAGGAATGTTTTACGAGCAAAACCGCCCAAAGACCGCATTAGACGACATTTCGCGGCAATTTGGCATTGAAGTCGTGGTGCTGCCTGAATTCGTGTATTGCACCAAGTGCAAAATCAGCGTTTCCACGCGTTCTTGCCCGCACGGGTCGCCCCATCACATAAAATTTCACCCAAATTCGCTCAAAGATTTGCTAAAAACGGGCATCATCCCGCCCACGATTTTTATGCGCCGCGAAATTTCCGTGCTAATTTTGCAACATTTTTTCCCAAATCGTTTCGAAAAGTTACAAAATATCTACAACGATTTGTTCCCAAACACAGGTTTAGTCGCCACGCACAAGCAAGACGCGGACTTCTACGAGCAACTTTTGAGTATGTATCAAATGAGTTATATGGTTTAAAATCCTATTTTATGGGCTTTTGTTCGCAGTTGTGTGAATTTTTATGCTAATTATAAATGGCGTGAAAAGCGTGGCAGAGTGTTATTGTGAGGCTTAACGAAGTCGTGGTGTAGCCATACTTTGCCCACTATTAGCCTTTGCTATTTTAAGAAATTTAAAAAAGCGTAAATCTAATTAACATTTCTTAAAATAACAAATTCCACAGCTTTTTAAATTATAACTATGCCACGACTTTGCAAAAAAAATCCATATTTTTGATATACCATCGCTAAATTTGCAACGGCAAGTTGAGATTTTTCGCAAATTTCACACCTTATAAAGCGTGTATTTACGCTGAATTTTCCGCGATTTTATCATTCATTAAACCAAAAAAAGTAAAATAAACTAGGCTTTCAAGCCAGAAAGGATAAAGAATGAAATTTCACACCCTTGTTTTTGCCCTATTTTTAGGGCTTTTGACGCAAAATGCTTTGGCGAAGCCCCCGCACGCCACGCCGCCGCATTTGGCAGGCTCGTCTCAATACGCCACTCCGCCGCACTTGGCAGGGGGCTATGCTGCGCAAAGTGCCGTGCCGCCGCACCTAGCAGGATACGCACCGCACCTAATGCACCAGCTGCCGCACATTAAGGGCATCAATGATGAGCTATTCTTGGCTGCGAGCCTTGACAAGCAAATCAAAGCCCTGCAAATCGACAGCCAGAGTAAGGCGAACGAGCGCAAAGCTACGCAAAAACTGCGCGATGAGCGGCACAGCTTGGAGCTTGACAAGAAAGTCCTGCAAGCACGGCTTTTGCACGCACAGGATGAGGCGCAACGCCAGAGTTTGCTTACCCAGCTGCACCAAAACGAGCTCAAAATCAGCAACAACCGCATCGCCGAGCGCGAGATAAAGGACAGAGCGGAGCTACAAAGGCTTGATGCGGTTTATAAGGCGTTGAGGTAGGGCTTGGGCGCTAGTTTTGGCTTGGGTTAAAATCACTTAAATTCCGTGAATTTTCATAAAAAATTCACGGATTTTTTGAATTTTTAGCGTTTTTTGGCAAAAAAATTTAATGAAAAGTGAGATGAGGGTGGAAAATTTATCACAACAAAAAGCATTAAACTACACCGCTTTCATTTCTACTGCCACGAGGCAAAATTGGCGGCGACTTGGGCTTTTAGACGAAAACAAAGGCGCGGCAAATCACGCTAAATTTAACGCAAACAAACTAAAATCCAAACTCACCACGCGGGCAAATAAAAAGCTATCTCAAAAAATTATCATACCCACAGAATACTTTTGCAACGCACAAAATATCGCCAAAATTCAAGGCATCGTGGAGTATATTAGGCTAAAAAATTACGACATAAAAAACGCTATTTTTTCGCTAGCATTAAATGTTTTGCGGCGCAAAAATCTCGCCCACAAAGCCCACGCAAAGCAGGTTTTAGCGCACTTTGAGTGCGAAATTCACAGCGATTTAGCCCAAATGCCCCTGCCAAATGACGAGCTTGATTTGCTTGGGCTGATTTATCAATGCCTGCTTAGCGAGGGGGCGAAAAACATCGCTGGGGCTTACTATACGCCGCAAAGTATAGTGGGCAAAATGACGGCAAAATTTGATTTTAGCAAGGGGCAGATTTTTTTAGACCCTTGTTGTGGCAGTGGGGCTTTTTTGCTGGGTTTGCGGGG
>CAVJSG010000187.1:0-3979 GCA_963651895.1 Campylobacteraceae bacterium | reverse complement strand
AAAAAAAAAAAGGAAACCCTATGAGAATTCTAGTCATCGATGATGATAAAAGCCTTAATGCAAGGCTCGTGGAGCATTTGAGTCAAAACCTATGCCAAGCGGATTTAGCCGAGAATTTCAAGGACGGCGAGTATATGGTCGGCATTCGCAACTACGACCTAGTCATCGCTAGCTGGACACTCGCGGACGGCGATGGAGTCGAACTCATCGAAGCCATAAAGCTCAAATCCCCCAAAATCCTAGCCATCATCATATCCTCAAAGCCCGACAAACACAGCGAAATCAAAGCCTTCAAAAACGGCGCGGATGATTACATAAAAAAGCCATTCGACTTCGATGCCCTAGTAGCGCGCTTGCAGTCGCGTCTGCGCGTGGATGGCAACAACGCCATCAAAATCGGCGACCTATATATCAGCCCTGAGGACGAAAAAGTCGTCTATAAGGGCTATAAAGTGGGGCTTAAAGGCAAGCCATTCGAGGTGCTAACGCACCTAGCGCGCTATCCTGACCAAATAGTGTCCAAAGAACAGCTGCTTGATGCCATTTGGGAGGAGCCAGAGCTCGTTACGCCGAATGTCATCGAGGTCGCCATCAATCAAATCCGCCAAAGACTCGACAAACCGCTAGGAATTTCCACCGTGGAGACCGTGCGCCGCAGGGGTTATCGCTTCTGTCTTAATGATAAGGGCTGAAATTTAAGGCTTGGCGAGGGTTTAGGATGGCGAAAAGAACGGCTGTTGTGGATTTGGGCTCAAATTCTGTCCGCCTTGTCATCTTTGAAAAAACCTCCCGCTACGCATTTCACACGCTTTGCGAGTATAAAAGGCGCGTGCGTATCGGCGAGAACGCCTACAACAACGGCAAAGTGTTGCAAAATGAAGCTATGGCAAGGGCGAGAGAAACCCTAGCGCATTTCAAGCAAATCGCACTCAAACAAAAATGCAAGAAAATCCTAATCATAGGCACTTCGGCGTTAAGAGACGCCCCAAATCGCAACGACTTCATCAAAAGCGTGCAAAAATCCCTAAAACTCAATATCCGCTGCATTGACGGGCGCACGGAGTCCTATTTGGGCGGACTTGCCGCGCTAAATTTGCTCTCAAATGTCCGCAATGCCACTACCCTAGACATAGGCGGGGGCAGCAGCGAGCTGTGTCTCATAGAAAATGGGCGCATAAAGGACTGCATATCCCTAGACATAGGCACTGTGCGCCTCAAAGAGCTTTTTTACGACAGGGGCAGGCAAAACGAACTCGAAGCCTTTTTAGAGCCCATTTTAGCGCAGATTCCGCCGCATTTTAAAAACCACACCCTCATCGCCATAGGCGGTTCCTTGCGCGCCATTTCAAGTGCCATAATGCGCAAAAACGCCTACCCTTTGGAGACTCTGCACGAATTTGGCTATGAATTCAAGCAAGAATTGCCCTTTTTGCAAAAAATCACAACCGCCTCAAATGACGAGCTAGCAAGCCTTTTCATCAAAAAAGAACGCTTTGACACCATAAGAGAGGGGGCTTTGATATTTGTAAAAGTGGCGCAAATGCTTGGGGCATCGAGCGTCATCACAAGCGGGGTGGGCATAAGAGAGGGCGTTTATCTGCAAGATATTTTGCCCGCGCATAAAAAATTCCCCGCGAATTTCAACCCAAGCATAAGAAGCCTGCAAGATAGATTTTTGGGGGGCAAAAAGGACAAAACGCCCATTTATGCGGGGCAGATTTTTGAGGCTTTGCGCGAACTGCACGCACTTGACGCAGCTTACAAAAGCAGCCTCATAAACGCCGCAAAGCTCTGTGATATAGGCTCTTGTCTTGATTTTTACTACGCGAACGAGCATAGTGCTTACTTCGTTTTAAGCGCGCTGAATTTCAACATAAGCCACAGAGAAAAAGCCCTAATAGCCACGCTTATAAGGCTTAATGGCAAGAAAAGTAGCTCATTTTGCGAGCTTTACAAGGACTTGCTGCCTGATAACGCCACGCTAATGTGGCTGAATTTCGCCCTCGCCCTCGCCAAAGTCCTAGCACAAGGGCATTGCTGCGATGAGCGCCTCGACTTTGCCTACAAGGACAACATTTTATACATAAGCAGCCCCAAGCCCCTAAATATCGCCAAAGACGCCCTGCGAAAGATAGCCCTACCCGAAGCACTAGCACTTGCCTTTAATCAAAGGGCTTAAAAAGTCCGCTACTTCGTCATTGCGAGCGGTTAAAAAATGTTTGCGATGACGAGCTATGGCACAAATTCAGCCCAAAAATTCACCCCTTGCCCTTTTCGCCCATTATTAGTTTTTGCAACTTTTGCTTGTTTTCCTCGAAAAAGCGTTCAAAGCTTTTTTTGTCGTCTTTTTTCGCACGCGGGGCGTTTTTACCGCCTACATTTTCGCCCAAATTCGCACTAGAATTTGCCAAATTCGCCCCCGAATTTGCTGAATTTTCAAACGAATTCGCCGAATTTCCAAAAGAATTCCCAAAATTCGCCCCCGAATTTAAAGAATTTCCACTAGAATTCCCGCCCAAAGTCCTAGAATTTAAAGCTTTGCTAGCATTTAAATCCTCAAAACCCTCCAAGTCCTCGACATTTAAGAGTATGTTTGAGGTGCCAAGTATCATCGTGTAGCGTTTTGAGCCGTATTCAAAGATGGCAAATTTGTTGCTTTTATCAAGCGGGCGTTGAAAAAGCACGCGAAAGTCCCTGCCGCCAAGCCTTGCGCGGCGCAAAGAGCGGCTAAGCCACCAAAACACCGCAAGCAGCACGAGCAAAAGCCCCACTACATAGAGATAGTTGCTAAAATCATAACCTCTAAACTGCGAATTTTGCACGCCGCTGTTATTGAAGTTGAAATTTAGCGGCGTGGCTTGGGCGTTTGCGCCAAATGCCCGCACCATCACCCCCGTGCCGCCGTTGATTTTATCGGCACTCACGCGCACATTGCTTGGGATTTGCAGCATTATATCGACTTTGTTTTTATCGGGGATGATGAGCATTTCGCTGATGAGAGGCGAGTTAAGCTCCCTAACTTCCTGTTTTGCATAACTCACGCCATTTAGCGTAAGCGTAAGCACCTCTTTGCCCCTATTTTCGCCTATGTCGCCGTCAAAAGTCCCGTCAAAACTAAGCGTTATACTAAGGCTATCGTTCGTGTCTGCGTAGCTTTTTATATCCACTAAATTCACAGCAAACATAGGCGCAGCAAGCGTTAGCAGGGCAAAAAGTAAATTTTTCATCAAAGCTCTTTTTTGAAGTATTGAAGCACGGTTTTGGAGTCTAAAATTTCATTTATGCGAATGGCTAAATTTCGCTCATACACCATCACCTCGCCCTTGCCGAAAATCCGCTTGTTTATGTAAAGCTCCACGCTCTCACCAGCGGGCTTTTCGAGGTCGATGACAGAGCCTACTTCAAGGCGCAGCAAGTCGCTCACGCTCATACTTGTCGTGCCAAGCTCGCTCACGAAATCCACGGTAATGTCCAAAATGTCCTCGTAAGTCTCTATAAGCCCCTTGTGCTCGCCGTATTCGTTGAGCAGAGTCTCGACAGCGACTGAATTTTCGGCTTCTGCGCTCATCGTTTTTTGTAGCCTATCCTAAATGCGAACTTTCCCACGCTGTAAGTGGCTTTTTTATCCAGCTTGAAGTCCGAGAAATTCACGCGTCCGAGATACTCGGGTATGCCTAGCTTGAAGTTTTTGTCGCTTTCGTTGAGTTTGATTTTGGCGTGCCCGATGATTTCGTTTGCAAATTCCTTTGAAAGGTCGGTGAAATCGTCCTCTTTGAGCTCCGCGCCCTTCAAAAACACCTCTTGGTAGCGCTCGAAAACGCCCTTTGGAAAGAAAAGATAAAAGTCTATCTCGCCCTCCGCGCCCATAAGCGGTATGGCAGAGCCGTAAAGCTCGCCCCTAATGCACTTCGTGGGCTTCAACTCGCACTTTAAAATCTCCTCAAAAAAGTGCCTCACAGACTGCTCGATGGTTTCAAAC
>CAVJSG010000186.1:0-3984 GCA_963651895.1 Campylobacteraceae bacterium | reverse complement strand
CTCAAACCCTGAAATTATCGGCATTTTAAACGACACAGCAAGCCTTGTAGCCCTAAATCTCGCGCTTGGCTTTTATCTCATCACCACGCTTCAATGGTTTGGCTACAAGCTGGTGCGCGTGGGGCTGCATTTTACGCGCTTTTCGTGGCATATTTTTTTCGCGTTCGCGCCGTGGTTCGTGTATATCGTGCTTGGGCGGTTTTTTATCATCTACGCAGCCCTATTTTGGCTGCCTTTCTTGTATTTGTGGCACAAAAAACTCGATAAAAAGCTGGTTTGGACGAAAAAAGTTTGGGTTTTTGCCGCATTTTTGGCACTTTTCACGGCGATTTTTGCATTTTTAAGCGTAAAATTCGCCTTTCGGGCTAACATCTTGCCCCTAATCTGCGCCCTGCTCGCACTTAAAATCTTTGACACGGCGCAAAAACGCTATTTTTTAGGGCTTGCAAAGCGCAAAATCGCCTCTATGCCTCGTCTCACCATCATTTTAATCACCGCGAGTTACGGCAAAACGAGCATAAAAAACTTCCTTTTTGAGTGCCTGCGCCGCGATTTCATCGCCTACAAAAGCCCACGCAGCGTCAATACCCTGCTTGGCATAGCCGCGGACATCAACGGCGAGCTGCCGCAAAACGCGCAAATCTACATCGCAGAGGCAGGCGCACGCGAGCGCGGCGACATCCTAGACATCACGCGCCTTTTGAGCCCCCAAATAGCCATAATCGGCGAGATAGGGAGTGCGCATTTGGAGTATTTTAAAAGCGAGCAAAACATCCGCGCGACAAAGCTCGAAGCCCTGCAAAGCACTCGTTTGCAAAGGGCGTTTTGCCACAGCTCGACTCTGCAAAATGCTAGCGAGTGCTGCGAAATTTACGACAAAGCCCTAAAAAGCGTGAATTCGAGCCTTGACGGGCTTGAATTTGAGCTTGAAATCGCGGGGCAGAATGAAAAATTCAGCGCGAATTTACTTGGCGGCTTTAACGCCGAAAACCTCTGCGCCGCCGTGCTTTGCGCGCATTTTTTAGGCGTGAATTTAAAAACGCTAAAAAACGCCGTGGCGCAAATGCCAAGTGTGGAGCACCGCTTGCAAGTGCTCTCAAAGTCCCCAAAATTCATCATTGATGACGGCTTTAACGGCAACTTCAAGGGAATGAGCGCGAGTTATAGGCTTTGTGCGGCTTATGCTGGGCGGCGAGTGCTGGTTACGCCGGGCATAGTGGAGGTTAGCGAGCAGCAAAACGCCAAGCTGTGCGCCATCATCAACGAGTGCTTTGATTTCGTCATCATCATCGGCGAGTTAAATTCACGCGTTTTGAGCGAGAATTTAAGCGTTTCAAAGCTAGTTTTAAGGGACAAAAGCCTTTTGGTGCAAACCCTCGCCGAGCGCACACAGGCTGGGGATTTGATTTTGTTTTCAAACGATACGCCGAGTTTTATGTGAGATTTTAGGGGCGACAAATAAAGCCCCATCCCTTGCAGAAGGGTTTGGAGGTGGGTAAATTTTTTGTGAATTTTTGCGTGGATTTGTCCAAAATACACGACAAACCCTCAAAAAAATTCAAATGAAATTTATCTAAAAGCCCAAAATTCACGCCATCTCCCCCTTTTCCACCGCTTTTTGCTTGAATTTTTGATAAAGTTCGCAAGTTTGCATTAACTGCGCGTCCGTGCCGATGTCTAGGACTTCGCCCTTGCTGATGACTACTATTTTATCGGCGTTTTCGATGGTTGTCAGGCGGTGGGCGATGATGAGGATGAGATGGTCTTTTTTCAGGCTTTCGATGGTGCGCATCACTAGTTTTTCGCTTTCGTTGTCAAGTGCGGAGGTGGCTTCGTCAAAAATGAGGAAATTTGGGCGTTTGTAAAGTGCCCTTGCGATGGCGATGCGCTGCTTTTGCCCGCCGCTTAGATTTTTGCCGTGTTCTTGGATTTGCGCGTAAATGCCGCCCATTTCCTCGACAAAGTCAATCGCGTTTGCCCTTTTTAGCGCATCCACCACGCGCGCTTCGTTAAATTCCTCGCTGTATGCGATGTTTTCAGCCACGCTGTCGTTGAAAAGGTAGATGTTTTGAGTTACGAGGGCGATTTTGGCGCGTAAATCCTCGATTTTATACTCGCTGATGTCGTTTTTGTTGATGAGAATTTGCCCTGAATTTTTATCATAAAAGCGCACCAAAAGGTTGATGATAGAGCTTTTGCCGCCCCCACTTGGTCCTGCAAGGGCGATGATTTGCCCCTTTACTAGCTCAAAGCTCACATTTTTCAGCACTTCCTTGCCCTCTTCGTAGCTGAAATTCACGCTTTTTAGGGAGATTTTGTCGATTTTTTCTAAATTTTTCTCGCCGCTTTGAATTTTGGGAAACATATCAAGCAAAAAGAAAGTCCTCTCGCACGCAGCCACAGCCCCTTGAATGCCCCCGTAAAGTCCGGCTAAATTTTTAATGGGTCCATAAGCCATAAAAAGTGCCGTGATGAAGCTTGAAAAAGCCCCGGGCGTCATATTGCCCGCGATAACCTCGCGTCCGCCGATGACGATGACTGCCGCAACGCCCACCGCGCCGAACATTTCCATTAGCGGCGAGACGAGACAGCCGATTTTTGAGCCTTTCAAGCCGATTTTCGCCAAAGCGTGATTGTCGAGGTTAAATTTAGCGATTTCCTTCGCCTCGGTGTTATCAGCTTTTATCAGCTCGATATTTTGGTAAATTTCATTAAGCCGCGAATTCATATCCGCACCCTTTTCCTGCCCCCTGCGGCTGAGGGTTTTGAGCTTTTTGGCAAAGATATTTAGCGGATACACCGCGCAAGGCACCACTATGAGCGCGAAAAACGCTAGCTTGGGGCTTTGATAAATCACCACCGCCAAAAGCCCCACAAGCTGGATAACCTGCTTTAAAAACTGCGGCACAGTGCCTACCACTATGCTTTGAATCGCCCCTATGTCGCCTGTGGTGCGCGACATAAGCTCGCCCGCGCGGTAGCGGTTGAAAAACGCCATATCAAGCCGCAAAAGGTGGGTTAGCATCATCTCGCGCAGCTTTGTGATGAGGTCTATGCCAATGTAAGACAGGTAATATCCCTGCAAAAACGCGCCAAAATCCTTCATAAAATAAAAAGCAATCACCCCAGCGGGCAGTATATAGAGCATAGCGAGGTTTTTGTTGATGAAAATCTCGTCTATCACGGGCTTCATCAGCCACGCACTAAGCGCAGTGCCAGCTGCACCGATAATCATCCCAAAGACGACTATGGCAAAATACTTCGCATAGTCCTTATAGTAGTGCTTGAATTTGCCAAGCACCTGCCAAATCGTCATATCCTTGTGCTGTTTTTCTTTTAAGTCCGATTTATAGACATCGTCCTGCATTTTAGCTTCCTTTTTATATGAATTTTTTATCATTTTTTTAACTCCCAAGTCGTCTCTCCGTTTGGTTTATCTTGTAAAATGATATTTTTTTGTTCTAATTCTTTGCGAATTGCGTCCGCTAGGGCAAAATTTTTATTTTTTCTTGCTTCGTTTCTCTCGCTAATTTTTTTCTCAATTTCCACCCTATCAGCACTCACGCCAGATTGAAAATACTTTGTAGGGTCTAAAAAACCTACCCCAAAAATTAGGGCGAATTGTTTAAATTCTAACCCAATTTCCTTTTGCTTTTTTTTATATCTTTTGTATTCAAGTTTATCTTGTAAATCCACAAATTTGTCCCAAGTTTTAAATCTTAGAAATTCATCAAGTTGCGAATTTGCACGCATTATAAATTCGTCAAATTGTTTAAGAGCTGCTGATACATTTAAATCATCACTCAAAATTTCCAAAATTTCATTTATATATTTATATCGTTCCAACTCTAAATCAATCTCATCTAGTATTTTTTTATGTCTTTTGTATTCATCTTGCGAATTTGCAAATTTGTTCCCAATTTTAAATCTTAAAAATTCAACAAGTTTTGAATTTATGCGTATTGTAAATCTATCATATTGTTC